>NZ_JBDPNU010000032.1:0-34248 GCF_050468105.1 Fictibacillus sp. NRS-1165 | reverse complement strand
AGTAGCCAGGGTAGAACGTACGGGTGCGTGGGAGTTAGATCTCGTCAACTAAACTGTTCGCCCCCTACTTGTAGAATGATGTTTGAGGCTGGTTGGGACATATGATCTCGTATAACAAGCGAAGCTATGGAACTACAGGAAGGTTAGGGGTTACTGGCGAGTACAACAAAGGGAGAGATAATTATTGAATCCAGTAGTTGGCCTAGATGGCCAAAGGGGAAAGTGAAGCTCAAGCCTTTTTAGATAAAGACAGGCCTTTTGGGAAAAGCTTCAGTGTGAAGCATACCAAGGAGGACTTTGATTCAATTGTTTCTTTCTTGAGAGGAATAGAGAGAGATACCGGGGTTCGGCCAGCGGTCATTCTTGAATCTACAGGACATTACCATACACCAATTATTCAATGTCTTGAGGACAGTCAATATCTATACATCTTGGTAAATCCGATTATTTCATATCAAGCCAAGAAACAAGCCTTAGGAAGGTAAAGACGGATGCCGTTGATGCATATCATCTGTGTGTTCTTTATTACAAGGAAGAATTTGAGCCTTATAAGAAAAGAGGACTAAGACTTCTAAACGTGAGAACATTGTCAAGGCAATACGAAACCGTTACGAACCTTTACATCCAGGCAAAACTTCAGTTCCATACGATTCTTGATCAGATATTTCCTGAATACAGGGGAGTCTTCGGGGACTTATTTTCGAAAGTTTCTCTCAAAATCTTAAAGGAATTTCCAACATCCGAAGATGTACTGATGGCAGGGGGAGCAAAGATTATCGCACGAATTGAGGAAAGGCGTATTAAACGATCCCCAAGTTGGATGAGGGAGAAGGCAGTCAAATTAATGACTTCGGCTAAACGGAATCCTTTCCAACAAGGTGTTTATGAAAGCCAGTTATTCAGTTTGGATATGTACATCACTATGCTCCTTCAATACCAAGAACACCTATCCAGCTTGGAGTGGCAGATAGATGTCCTGGCAGAAGAAATTGAAGAATGTAAGATAATCCAATCAATTCCCGGTAAGGAGAAAAAATCGCGGCCACGATTATTTCTGAAATCGGGGAAATTGACCGGTTTAATCATCCAAAAAAACTTGTAGCTTACGCTGGAATAGATCCGAGTGTCCATTCATCAGGTAAGTTTACAGCTACGATAAATCATATTACTAAACGAGGTTCAAGCCGGTTACGACACGCTTTGTATATGGCCGTATTATGTGGAATAAGAAGCTCTCGAAACAAGAAGTTAAAAGAATATTATGATCGAAAACGAAATGAAGGAAAACCCTCAAAAGTAGCGATGATAGCTGGTGTAAATAAACTCCTACACTGGATTTTTGCAATACTAAAACAAAATGAGCAGTTCCTGGATTTGGCTTAATCCACAAAAAAATACAGCATATGAAAAACCTTCCAACAGTATTTGGAGGGTTATTTGGCCTGTCGTTAAAAAGTATACCACGAGAGATAATTCATTTTAATAAAAAACTATTGACTCCTATTAGCTGGTTTACTTAAAGAACTTCAGCTGACATTATAACGGGTTCTCTTTTGGAGTACAAAACAGAAAAAAGTAATGCAAATAGCCAGCTAATTCGCATATGAATTAGCTGGCTTATTTTTGTTGTTATATCAACGTTTATTGGGTTTTTTTGTTCGAATTAGCACCCCAATTGGCATAGGTTTTAGCAAGATGACAATAACTTCTGTCACTCTGCGTTTTGGTATGCAATGCACTTGTTAAAAGACTTACCAATTTTGGTGAAAAAGGATTAAAAGACGGTAAAATCGAATATATAATAAAGTTAAACATATCCTGCGTTTATTCAACAAACGTAGCAGGATTGTGGAATAAAGAGGTATTAAAAATGAGAATAGAGAAGGTCTTATAACTCAAACTTTTTAGGAGGAGCCATGACACATTTACCTATTCTTGTTGAAGCTTTTTTTAATAACAACGATGTAAATATTACTTCAATAGATGAATTAAGTGGAGTAAACCCAGGAAGAGGAATGTTTTCTTACAGGGTTAACTCGAAAAATAAATCATACATTTTAAAGAATTGTACACAGAAGAGAGAATATGATATCTATACAAAGCATGCATCCTTTTTTAAGAACAACAACATCAATATCCCTGAGATTTACTTCTCTTGTAAAGAAGATGGGAAGCATTGGATTATTATTGAAGACATCCCACATCCATTCTCAAAAAATCGCTGGAAAGCAGATTCTGAACAAATATTCATGCTGTATAAATTACATTCAAAGAGTTTGAATTCCGAAATTACAATAAAGGTACCTTATCAATTTAATTGGGATGAGGAATTGACCGAAAGAGTCCAGCATTTACTACCTAATGAATTAACAACTAAAATTTATTACTTAAGAGAACAATCAAAAGACTTGTTTACACCTTCTGCTGTATATCTGGTGACCCAAATCCCACAAATTGGGGAGTCCGAGACAATGGTGAGCTAGTTTTATTTGATTTTGAACGTATTGGTTATGGTAACCCAGCTATTGATTTAGCTATTCCTATGCCAGGCTTTGGAAGTGAAGATGGATCATTAGAATATGAAATTGCAAAAAAGTACATTTCACATTGGAAAAACAATACTATTACATTTCCTTTTTCCGTTAATGAATTAACAAAACAGATTCAATTAGCAAAAGCGTGGAGTGCTCTAGATTATTTGGCAAATAATCATAAAACAATGAATCAACAGAACCTAGCCTCATTTCTTCAACAATTAATTAAACACTGGAAGTAAAGGGGTTACCGCAATGGAGTCAGATCCATCATATATTCTTGAGCGAATTGTTAAAGAACTGGGTGTGGAACAGATCGTTGAATTACTGACTGATCGAATACCAGAAACCGATTTATACACGCTCTTACTTTATGTTTTTCGAGAGAAGACCCAGAGGTTAGTTCCCAGCGAATTACTTAAAAGGTACCAGGCAAACCGTTCGGTGCATCCTGCTTCAGTTGATCCTATCCAGATAAAGCAACTAGAACTAGATATTTTGAAAATAGCAAGCAACCATTTCGCTACACCAGTTCAGTTATCTCCCGTGGCTCCTTTAGGATCTTGTTCTGTTGTAGCGACAGTCGATCAAAATAAAGTGCTTTCTGCAATCAGAGGAACTGAAGTAGTGTCAGACGCGACCAACCTTCTAGCTTTGCATATTAGCGATTTGTTAAAATCGCGCAAAAAGAGCAACAGGGAGGACTATATCCGCTTATGCACAACCCATCGACATGTTAGAACTCAATATTTTAATAATCCTGGAATGTTTCCACATTTTCATCTGTTCTGTATGGTCACTTCTGGTACAGATACAGGTTCTTATCAGTTCGAAAAGCAATCATTTTGGGAGCCCATTAGCGTGTACCAAGATATATTCCAATCATTGTTCCAATCAGATATTGAGGTTATCCTAAGTGGCCGTGATGGTTATAAAGATTCCGAAGGGTTGCTGCGGAGAGTTGCACAGCTTGGGAAACGGTTTTCGATTAAAGTATCAATAAAGGAGCCTAATTTACAAAATCAGTATTATAAAGGTTTACAATTTACTGTCATCACGAAGATAAACGGAGAAGAACATAACATTGGTGATGGTGGATTCGTCGATTGGTCTCAAAAATTACTGGGAAGTAAAAAACAACGGTTGATTATTAGTGCCATAGGCTTAGATAGGCTACTTTTGTAAATTGGTTATTACAGTACAGAGGATCAACTAAAGCACTGCTTCATTTCTATATTTTCGGGTGTTTTACTTGAAAAAATATTTCAACTGTTAAGCACACAGGAATCAAATAAAAGAAAGCAACTTGTTGTGGTTGCTTTCTAATTATTATTCTTGATTGTCTGCTGTTTTTGATTCTATGTTAGATCTGTCAATTGACTTTGTATATTTTTCTTTGTTACCAGATTGGTCTGCATCTGTTCGTGTATTCCATATACTATATTTAAATGTATTTTCAATTTCTTTGTTTTTACTTGGCATTATTAATCCACCTCCAATAATTAGTTTCAAAATTCCTGTCCTTCTTTCGATTCTAGAAACGAATCGATTGATTCATCCAATAATCTTTCCCGATTAGGATCTTCATTAATATCAGTATCCATTTCCATTTCTTGTTTAAATATGCCGTATGTATCATCTTCTTTATTTTGATTACTATGTTGGACTGGTTTAGTTCGATTATTTTTTTGATGTGTCATGTAATCTCCTTCTGTAACAAGTATTTTAATTTAGTATGAACAATTGATCCAATATAATCCAATTCTTTTTAAATCAAGCATTAAAAGAGGTAGCATAGAGGAAAAACCACCTTCATTGTTTTCAAAGGTGAGTGGGGTTGCCAAGTATCTCCCCCCGCGAAAATTCACGGCTCGAGCAACATGTGTCTGTTGGGCAATATCAATGCCTACAATAAGATGTTGGGGAGAAATTCGTTCAATAAGTTGAGAATCTCCAACAGAATGCTGGAGATTCTTAAGATTATTTTTTAAACTTATCCGGAAACTGCTTCACAACTCCCGCAGAAATAGTATCAGCCATTAGGATTATATGTGTGACCCCTTCGTCAATTGAAACGATTCTTGCGTTCCAATCTTTTGCTAAGCTTGCAGATAAATCATTTGTCACTAATTTCAGATGCATATACAGCAAATTTTTTAGATCTTCATTTTTCAAATAGGGGTTGGCACCGCTAAGGAAAGCAGCTATTTCATCAGCATTTCTATACCATTCTTTGTTTAGCTGATTCACCAAGGCTTCATTTCCGCTTTTAGCCGCATCTACAATCTTTCCCGCAATAACAATATGCTCCTTAAGCAAATCCGTAAGTTTGTTCCCAGCTTTCTCTCCGTATACCGGCTTTACAGCATTACCAATATCCTCCTGATTTTTCAGAAGCCTAGTCAGTACCTGTTTTTGATCCTCCGCTCCTGCAGTTGTTGCACTTGTAATATAATTACTTGTCCACAATACATGATCAATCCAAAGTCTCCTGAATTTATTTTCGAACTTTACCTCAGATTGGCTAATGCATTGTACCTGCGGTTTAGCGTAGGCACTTGTTCCAGCCACCATGTTTAGAGGAAATAACAAAATAAATCCCATCAACAATAATTTTTTCATAAAACCTTCTCCTTCCAAAGTTAAAAAGTGCCCTTTTTATTATTGATATATGGGATTTTTTTATTCCTAAAAATTGTTCAACCTTCTGAACTAGTCAATAATATTTATTTGAATGATTATAAAAGTATTAAGTATTATAAAGTGGATTCAAACATACTAGGTGAATTGATTTTTGAAGAGAGTACAGGTAAATACACGGTAGAAGTCGCATTGAAATATGTTTATAATGCCGAGAAAATGCTTCTTCGAATTGAAGAAGAAGTCCATGGACAAGTAAACGTGTTATGGGATAGGAATAATACAGAATCTGAATTGATTAATGAAATCATTAGCCTATTAAAACAAAGTTATTCAACAAATGAAGTTAATAAATTTATTACAAGTTTACCGAATGAATTGGCTAAAAAGTTAATGTTGAATTATAAATTAACTGCATAATCAAGTTGAAGCCTTGTAATTACTCAAGGCTTTTTGTTTTACCAAGTTTTTGGCAGCTTATCCATTTTTCTCTCCTTTTCATCAGTTCGACTGATCGTTATAATGACGCAATTGTACTCCAAATTTTTTCCCAGTGTAGATTATAAAATCAAGGGGAATACTAAAAAGTAATTTATATCTAAAAATGTCTGAAAGGATGATGAATTTGCTAGATGAAAAAACGATTAGTATTGTTCAATCTACTGCCCCTGTTTTAAAGGAACATAGTAAAGAAATTGGAAGAAAATTTTATACACTACTATTTGAAAAAGCCCCTGACTTATATAATATCTTCAATCAAACTAACCAGAAAAGGGGCCTCCAACAAGAAGCATTGGGATATGCGGTGTATGCGGCTGGAGAACATATTACAAACCTTGGCGCGATCAAACCCGTTATAGAGAGAATATCTCAGAAACATCGGGCGATTGGAATCAAAGCGGAACAATATCCTGTCGTAGGTGAAACGTTACTGCAAGCTGTAAAAGATGTATTGGGAGACGCTGCTACAGATGAAATCATTGAGGCTTGGGGTAAAGCATACGGATATATTGCGGATGCGTTTATTGAACTAGAAAAAAAGCTTTACGAAGAGACTGAACAACAGACGGGAGGTTGGAGAGGATATAGAGATTTTTATGTCGATAAAAAGGTAAAAGAAAGCGAAGATGTAACTTCCTTTTATTTAAAACCCAAAGACCAAAACGTAATTGCTACATACAAACCCGGACAGTACCTTACGATCAAGGCAGAAATTCCTGGTGAGAAGTATACACACATTCGTCATTACAGTCTTTCTGAAGCCCCAGGGAAAGATTATTATCGAATTAGTGTGAAACGAGAAGATAAGAATACCCCTGAAGGCATTGTCTCGAATTATCTACATGAGCAAATTCAAACCGGAGATACGCTTCCATTTTCTGCTCCGGCAGGTGATTTCGTACTGGATAATAACAGCACCCCTATTGTCTTTATTAGTGGTGGTATTGGAATTACTCCTGTTTTAAGTATGCTCAATGCTGTGGTATCTGAGCAACCGAATCGACAAGTAACATTTATACACGCAGCCCAGAATAGTCAGTACCACCCTTTTAAAGACCATGTAAAACAGCTAGAAAACAATCATTCAAACTTAAAATCGTTGGTTTGTTATGAAGCACCTACCACCGTTGATAAACAGAGAGGGGATTTTGATAAGGAAGGGTATATTGATATGGATTTTCTAAAATCCAATGTATCAACCAAGGATTCTGATTTTTATCTTTGCGGGTCTCTTCCATTTATGGATGCCATTATTAGGGCCTTAAAGGACTTGGAAATACCTACGGAGCATATTCATTATGAATCATTTAGCCCAGTGGCTATTTTAGGAGAGGAATAACCTTACACGATTAATATGTGCTAAAATTGGATCGCACAAAGACGAAGTTCACTACTGTGGATTCCACCTTGATATTTTAGAACCTCCCCAGTGGGCAATCCAAAGCATTCCTTCATCGTCTATAGTCATCCCATCAGGGAGCCCTTCATCGTCGACGAAGTAGATAACATCAATGGGATTTTCTATATGTCCAGAGTTTAGATCATTATAGACAGGTACGATGATAATTAAGATGATCGGGAAAGGTCCCCTGTTTAGACCGAACCAGTTTCAAAATTATGAAATTCGTTTGATATATACGTCATTGATGCGGGTATCAGTATAAAAAAAGAGTGCTGTCCAATAAGTCATAAAAGTAGCCAGCGGATGCCTGTTACTTTCAGTAGATTGCATTTCCAAACTTGGACATGTACTTTGTCAGGCCTCTGCAGTAACCATCTGCATACTCTACCCTAGTTTTGATCTGAAACACGCAATTGCTCCAGCAACAATATAAAGGATAGCTGTGCCGACTAATATATATACATTTTCGAAAAAAAATATGAAAGTTAGAACCCCTATCATTATTATGGAGATGCCATATGCAATGTGATTTATTTTATTTACTAAACAGCTTAAAACTAATGCAATGACTTGAATCAACAGCATAATAAAGACCCCAATTGTAAATAGATAATCAATAGGGGGCTTGATTGCAATAGTAATAAAAACCATCAAATAAATAATTGTTCCAATACTACTACCAATAAGCCCCAATACCATTTCGGCAGTTCTTCGCATCGGTATTCCCTCTTTTGCTCCAGATTTAGATAAGATCAAAATGTTTGGATGTACTATATGCAACAACAGCATGCTTTTATAACGCAAAATGCTTTATATACATATACTTTACAAAAATATTTACACAATTGTTATTAACGGGTCGGTTTATGAATTACAAATAATAAAGATCTTTCATTTGTTTATGCCTAAGTGAGAACTTTCACACGATGAAATAATGGAAGTGATTCGTGCGTTTGGAGAAACAACAAGACGAGCCATTGAAGCTGGTTTTAATGGTGTTGAAGTTCATGGTGCACATGGATTTTTACTTCAAAATTTCTTCTCTCCTTTCTTTAATAGACGTGAGGATGAATGGGGTGGCTCTCTAGAGAATCGCTTGCGTTTCCCATTGGCAGTCGTTCAGGAAAAGAAAAATGTGATTGAAAAATATGCAACAAAGCCGTTTATTTTCGGATACAGAATATCTCCTGACGAACATGAAGAAGGCGGTTTGAGAATGAAGGATACCTACGAATTAATTAATCGTCTTATTGAAGCAGATGTTGATTATGTACATGCTTCTTTGGCTGATGCCCTTTCCTCAAAGCCAGTCGATAGTCAAGGTGAAAAAACATATCTTGAATTAATTGTTGAACATGTAAACGGCAGAGTTCCAGTAATAGCGGCTGGTTCTATGGTTACTGCTGATGATGTTGCAACAGCATTAGATAAGGGTCTATCCCTAGCAGCGATTGGTCATACGTTAATCATGAATCCAGACTGAGGTTGTCATTATTACGGGTTCCTCAAGTGGGATTGGAGAAGCTACTGCAAAAGAACTTGCATTTAAAGGTGCGAAGCTCTAGCGGCTCGTCGAGAAAATCAATTAAAGAAATTATCAAAATAATGGAGGGCAAGCTATTTATAAAGTGACCGGATGTTGCCGCACCATGAACAAATGGAAGAATTAGCTGAATATGCTCTTAAAGATTTTGGAAGATTGATGTAATGGTCAATAATGCAGGAGTAATGCCGCTATCACCTGTTCATCAGAAAAAAATTAATGAATGGGATACGATGATTGATGTGAACATCAAGGGTGTACTTTATCGTATTGCTGCTGTTCTTCTATCTATGAAAGAAAGAAAAGAAGGTAATATCATTAACGTTTCCTCTATAGCTGGTCATTTAGTATTCCCTGCAGGCTTAGTTTATAGTGGTACAAAGTTTGCTGTTCGTGCCATTACAGAAGGTCTTCGTATAGAGGAGGCTAGCAACAATATTCGTACAACCACTATCTCGCCAGGAACTATTACTACAAAATTACTTGAAGCCATTTCAGATCCAGAATTAAAATCTGCCATCGTTGAAGATAGCAAAATTGGAATCGAGCCTGCAAGCATTGCTCGTTCCATTGCATTTGCATTTGCAATTGAACAACCATCAGATGTAACGATTCATGAGATGTTGTTCGTCCAACCATTCAAGAACTCTAAAAAGAAAATCTTTGTAATGCAGCAGCCCACTTTTTTGGGGTTGCTTATTTGGTATTTAAGACATTAATACAATTAAAATGGAGATTGAATTTTAAGCTTGTGAAGCTTTGTACTTAAACAAAAGGGTAGCTTTACTTCATTTCCAGGAGCTGATCAGAAGCTCCTTTTCTTGTGCAACTAAAGGGCAGGATAGTTTAAATAAGACGTGTAAAGATATATGTTAAAATTTTAATAATAAAGGGGGAGAAATGATGAAATTTTATATTGCATCTAGCTTTAAAAATATAGAAAAAGTTAGATATGTTAGTAAAAAGTTAAAAGATAAAGGATTTATCCATACATATGATTGGACTGTAAATGGAAACGTAACAACATTGGAAGAACTAAAGACGATAGGTCAAAAGGAGAAAAATGCTGTAATAGAAGCTAATTTTGTTGTAGTTTTATTACCAGCAGGAAAAGGAAGCCATACTGAACTAGGTATTGCTATTGGGAATAACAAAAAAATTTATCTTTATTCACCAAACAAAGAAGTAGACAATCTTGAAACAACCAGTACATTTTATCAATTACCTGAAATTGAAAAGTGCTTTGGAACCATAGATGAGTTGGTAGATATTATAGACTTAAATCAAAAAGCTTATTAAGCTAACGGTGAGCGTTAGCTGAAGATCGGAGCTATCTTTAAGGCGGCTTTTTCTTATGGAACTAAAGAGGCAGTTTAGTTTAAGTACATTTCTTCACAAACTTATTCATAAGCCTATCCCTAAAAAAAACGCATCAAATTAATTGACTCAATGCGTTTGTAACTAAATAGTCGCCTGCTTTTTTTGTGAAGTCGAGACCGTTTGTATTACTAATCATCATTTTGGTCACTTTAACATGTAAATCAAGTCCACCAAAATGAGCGAGTTCTTGGTCATCAACTCCTTTACCAGTTATTTTTAAATTAATTAAATCTTCTTGAGAATAATCACGTGTCTGGCTAAAGTCTAAGCTGTCAAATTTGATAAAAACACCTTTGAAGCTTAAAAATGGGCTTTTTTGACGAAAAGTTTTATTGACAAATGACGCTATTTAGTAATACTATATACTAGTAGTCAGTAACACTGAACATAAGTAACACAAAATACCCGTGTTACAGAGTACTGAAAAAAATATATGTGCAAATATAAATGGAGGTAAAAAGTTGGAAAATATCACGGAAATGCTGAAAGGGGTGCTTGAGGGTTGTGTGCTTGAAATCATCAGCCGTGGCGAAACTTACGGCTATGAAATCACGCAACAGCTGCGACAACTTGGCTTCACTGATGTGGTTGAAGGCACAGTTTATACGATTACGATGCGGCTTGAGAAAAACAATCTGGTGGACATCGAGAAAAAGCCATCCACTATGGGACCGCCGAGAAAATTTTACACACTCAACGCAGCAGGTCAAGAGCAGCTTGAATTTTTTTGGAAAAAATGGGATTTCGTCTCAAGCAAAATTAACGAACTTAAAACTAAAATAAAATTAAAAGGAGAAGTAATATGAGTATTTTTGAAAAAATTATCGGAAGTCTGGATGACAAGCGGGAATGGAAGGCGATGGAGGCGCGTGCAAAGGCACTTCCAAGTGAGTACCACAATGCTTACAACGCTATCAAAAAATATATGTGGACCGCTGGTGGGACCACCGACTGGAAGGACAGCAGCCGTATCTTTGGCGGCATTCTCGACCTCTTCGAGGAAGGTGCAGCGGAAGGCAAGAAAGTCACTGACCTCACGGGCAAGGACGTGGCTGCTTTCTGCGACGAGCTAGTGAAGGACTCGAAAACTTGGGTGGACAAATATCGCACGAAGTTGAACGATACGATTGGTCGTGGCTAACGGCGAAATCCTAGTGGATTTTCGCCTAGCATCGGCACTAACGACGCAAACCTTCAATGGGGAGGACTTGGCTTCCTTTGCCGACGAACTAGTGGCAAACGCTAAAACCTATGTCGACAAGTATCGTGAAGATTTGAATCAGAGTATCATGAAGCGATTGGGAAAAAAGTAAATCAATAGATATTCTTACTGAATAGCTGGTTACAAGTGTAATATGTCACCTTCAATATTCAGTTATATTTTTAACCCGGTAGTAAGTAATACAGAATATCAGTGAGACTGAGTAGAAAAGGATAGGCTATCTAGCGCCTTGATGCGCTTTTAATAAGGGGGAAAAAGTATGAGCAATGCAGCGATTTCTGTAAAAGGGTTAAAAAAATTCTTTAAAGATAAGGAAGTCTTAAAGGGGGTGGATTTTGAGGTGCGGCGTGGCGAAATTTTCGCACTGCTGGGCTCAAATGGAGCGGGCAAGACGACGACGGTCAACATCCTCTCTACGCTGATGAAGCCCGATGGCGGCGAAGTAGGTATTTGCGGCTTTGACGTCCAGCGTCAACCGGATCATGTTCGCCAGAGCATCAGCCTGACAGGGCAGTTCGCAGCTATAGACGGCATGCTCACCGGGCGGGAGAACCTGATGATGATCGCCAAGTTGCGGGGAGTTTCTAATCCCGCTCAGGTCGCCGATAATCTGCTTGCAAGATTCAGCCTGACCGATGCGGCGAACCGCCGGGCGGATAAGTATTCCGGCGGGATGAAGCGCCGGCTTGACATCGCCATGAGCCTGATCGGGACGCCAGCAGTCATTTTTCTCGACGAACCGACGACAGGGCTTGACCCCGAAGCGCGGATTGAAGTCTGGGATACCGTGAAGGAGCTTGCCGGCGGCGGAACGACCATCCTGCTGACGACCCAGTACCTGGAGGAAGCCGAACAACTGGTAGACCGTATCGCCATCTTGCATGGCGGAAAAATCATCACGACCGGTACCCTTAGCGAACTCAAAGAGATGTTCCCGCCAGCGAAAGTGGAGTACATCGAGAAGCAGCCGACATTGGAGGAAATTTTCCTCGCGATCATCGACAAAAAGGAGGAGATGTAAATGAAAAGCAATACAGGGGTATTACTAGGGCGTTTAATGCGGAACATCATGCGAAGCCCGGATACGATTATCACGGTGGCGATTACGCCGATTATGATGATGCTGCTGTTTGTCTACGTATTTGGCGGAGCTATAGAGACGGGCACGGACAACTACGTCAATTATTTATTGCCGGGAATCTTGCTGATGGCTATCGCATCCGGCGTCGCTTACACTTCCTTGCGGCTGTTTATGGATGTAAAGAGCGGGCTGATGGCGCGTTTCATTACCATGCCCATCAAGCGCTCATCGGTATTGTGGGCTCACGTGTTGACTTCGCTTGTTTCCAATGCGCTTACGGTCGTGGTGGTTATCCTCGCCGCGCTCTTGATGGGCTTCCGTTCCAGCGCTAATATCCTGGATTGGCTCGCTGTAGCTGGGATACTCGGGCTTTTTACGCTGGCGCTGACATGGCTCGCGGTCATACCCGGATTGAGAGCGGGGTCTATGGAAGGGGCGACAGCCTTCTCGTACCCGCTGATTTTCCTGCCGTTTATCAGTTCGGCCTTTGTCCCCACCGAAACCATGCCTAAAATTGTCCGTGCGTTCGCTGAGAACCAGCCCGTGACTTCAATCGTGAATGCGATTCGTGCCCTCTTGTATGAAGGGTCTTTTGGCAACGGTATTTGGATTGCGCTTGCCTGGTGCGTTGGCATTATGGTCATCGCTTATTTCATCGCCTGTAAAGAATTTAAACGCCAGTTAGGGTAAGTTCATCATCGTTCGATGTCTCGTGCAACTAAATCTTCCGAAATAAAGTATATGTTTGGAAAAAGCACGGATTTTCAGTGTTTTAATTATTTGTCATGTACTCAGGGGCAATTCCTGGAATAAGAATTGTGCTTTTATTTTTAATTGGACCATTTTATGAAATAGGACTTTTAAACAAAAATGGACTTAAAAAAGTTTTATTAGGGTGAGATTGTGAAGAAATGTACTTAAACTAAAGGGTGCTTTACTTCATTACCAGGAGCTGATCAGAAGCTCCTTTTCTTGTGCAACTAAAGGGGCAGGTTAGCACAACAAGAGAAAACAGAAAGAAGTACCTTTTTCTACTCTGGTTAACCTTTGTAACAAAAGTATCCGTTACCCTCTTAAAAGGTATGTTTTACCAATTCAGTGAATAAATTTATATGAGCATAAAACAGAGCAAAACGCGAGAGGGTTGAATATTTATGAACATTAATGCATATCAACCTCTACCGATTAAATCATTGGCCTTACTCTCTGCCATCACTATCGGTACTGCAACTGTTCACGATTTGGCTGAGGAACTCAGACGGCAAGGTTTACCTTTTTTCTATCCAACATTACGGACACAGTCACCGCCAGAAATTGTTTCACGCATTGTCCAAAGGGTTCCGCGAATACCGTTTATTTTAAACGGTACAATGTACGATCCGAAAGACATCACACGTTTCAACGGGCAAGAGCTGCATTTTGTTTTAGCGCCATCTGATGATCATATGTTGGTCGTCGATAATCAAGGATTGTTAAGGAATTGGCTTATATTGGCAGATATAGAAATATATAGATCGATAAGGTTCATTCAACCACAACAAGGTGGGATTCAAATGCCGGGTATACTTCAGCATCTACCACAGGGTACCCCTGCCCCACCCCCAATGCCACACGGATTTTCCGTACCTTTTAACGCGTTTCATGAACACATTAATTTTCAGGGCAAGCCATTATTCCTAGATAAAAATAAAGGTATTCCTGATTTGTCTGAAATTTCTATGGGGCCTATTTCTTTTTCAAACTGGGAAGATGAAATTTCTTCGGTCCAAATGTTTGGGACTCGTCGTGCTGAATTGTTTGAGCACACTGAGTGGAAAGGACAGGAACTGATTCTGTTTAAAGACGAAAGAGACTTACATCGATTGGGATGGGGAGATCGTGCTTCATCAATCGTTAGTTTGTAGTCAGATTATTTTATATTAATGCATAACTCTACTTCCTTGTTGAACTAAAGGGTAGCGTTAGCTGAAGATCGGAGCTGTCTTTAAGGCGGCTTTTTCTTATGGAACTAAAGTGGCAGGATTATTGAATAAGCAAGGGGTGGGTTTTATTAACTGGCAGGTCAAACAGGCTTTCTTGTCGAAACTTACACATATGAAATTCATTAAATTGGAGGAAAAAACGATGGCAGAAGTTTTGTTGTTACACCATGTTTTAGGCCGAACGAAGGGGATTGAAGCAATCGCCGATCAACTGAGAGATGCGGGGCATACTGTGCACGTGCCAGATTTATTTGACGGCCGCATGTTTTCCTCGCTGGAGGAAGGCTTGGTATTTGTGAAGGAAATCGGATTTGAAGAAGTGAAGGCGCGCGGCGTTCGAGCAGCCAGCGAGCTTTCACGCGATGTCGTCTATGCTGGTTTTTCACTCGGTGTCCCGGCAGCACAGCAGCTCGCTCAAACTCGTGAAGGCGCCAGAGGCGCACTGTTTTTTCATGCCTGCCTCCCGACCTCGGCGTTCGAATCTCAGTGGCCGGCCGACTTGCCTGTGCAAATTCACGCCATGAGTGCAGATCCTTTTTTCGTTGAAGACGGCGACATCAACGCGGCCCGTGAGCTTGTGGCGTCGGCCAATCACGCTGAACTTTTTCTGTACGAAGGCAAGGAACATCTCTTCACCGACAGCAGTTTACCGTCTTACGATGCTGACGCGACGAAACTTGTGATCAAGCGGGTTCTCGACTTTCTCGCATAGTTGTTAACGAAAAAATTTTCAGCAGCTGGGACATAACTAGACCAAAATAGTAAGAAAAGCGCTGAGCGCCTGTTTAAAAACGTAGCGACTGGAGCAAATCAACTCAGATAATGGAATCACGGTGAGCTTGCGAACCAATGATGACTTATCGTAGGGCGAGTTGTGAAGTCGCCTAGTTTTTGGCGCTTAGAGCTGGATCAGGAAGCGCCACTTTTTATACTTTCTTATCTTTTAAACAGGGTAGCTTCATATTACCCCCCTAATTTCTTTAGAAAATAATTTTGTTTTTGCCAACTTGGGCATCCATTAGAAAAAAATACAGAATATGTAACTTTTATGGTTCTAATTTGGCTTTTCTTTGCATTACAGAGTGAAAAGTATAAAAAAACGAATAACGAGTAAATAGATGAACTACCGGGTGCGTTAGCTGAAGATAGGGAGCTGTCTGTTAAGGCAGCTTTTTTCTAATGCAACTATCGGGGCAGGATAGCATTCCTGTAGATGGCTAATTTTGATCTTTGATAAAAATAGGGCTCCTCAGTAAGATGAATGTATCCCAAACAACCATCTAGGAGGAAGCCCTACTATGAAGTTTAAAATGCAGAACAAACAAAATCAACTAATAGAAAGAATATCTGATAAGCATCTTGTTGTTGGTGTAGATATAGCCCAACAATTACACGTTGCCAGAGCAGTTAATTTTCGTGGCATCGTAGTGGGTGATCCACTTACTTTTGAAAATAACGAGGATGGATTTACGACCCTATTTAACTGGATAAACGAACTGAAAAAATTAAATAAACTTGAGGAAGCTATAGTTGGAATGGAACCAACAGGCCATTACTGGATCAACCTTTCTAAATGGCTAATAAACCAAAATATTGAGGTAGTGACAGTAAATCCTCACCTGGTAAGAAGGAATAAAGAAAATCGTGATAACACCCAGTCTAAGAGTGATAAGAAAGATGCTTTAGTCATCGCGGACATGGTGAAGAACGGTTACTATACCTTCGTGAGAAACACATCGGAATCATTTGAAAAACTAAGGGTTCTAATGTCCAATCGGGATGTGGTGGTTAAACGTCTAGTCAGCTCTATTAATCAATTAAACCGCTGGGTTGATATTGTTTTTCCAGAACTCAGGGAGGTATTTAAAGACATTACTGCCAAAGGTGCAATCGCAACCTTACGGCTCTTTCCATCTCCGATGGAACTGAGTTCCATGAAACCGGATGAGATAG
This sequence comes from Fictibacillus sp. NRS-1165, assembly GCF_050468105.1. Classification (NCBI taxonomy): domain Bacteria; kingdom Bacillati; phylum Bacillota; class Bacilli; order Caryophanales; family Fictibacillaceae; genus Fictibacillus; species Fictibacillus sp. NRS-1165. The sequence continues at coordinate 18,010 of NZ_JBDPNU010000032.1, read as the reverse complement.
TTGAAGGTTGGAAGTCACTAATGAAAAGACAGCCAGGAATGAAAAAGGCTCAATTGCTTCTCCAGTTGGCCAGAAAATCTGTAGGTACAAGACAAGCTCTTGAAGCATATAAATTTCATCTTGAGCAATTATTAGAAGAATATGATCTTGCCGTCCTTCAGTTGGAAAGGGTGGAACAAGCCGTTAACGAGGTATTAAACTGCATACCGTTCGCAAAGAAGTTGCTTACCATTAAGGGAATTAGTGAAATTTCGTTAGCCGGCATTTTAGGTGAAGCTGGCGATTTAAGTGGTTTCTCCCACGGCAATTCCTTGCTTCGGCACGCTGGATTACACCTGGCAGAAGCAAGCTCAGGAAAGTGGAAAGGCCAGATTGTAATATCTAAGCGTGGAAGATCTAGACTAAGACGCTTCCTATACTTAGCCACTATGAGCCTTGTGATGAATAACCCTGAGTTTCAAGCCATTCACTATAATAATGTTCAAGTGAAAAAAATGAAGAAAATGAAATCGATTATGAAATTGATCGGTAAGTTAGCCCGTATTTTTGTAGGGATAGCCCGCAAAAATGAGTCTTATTGTGCAGGTAAAGTAAAACCTGTAGTTGAACTGGCTGCGTAGTTTTAGTTGAGTTCTCGAAGAGAACCTTAACACATTAATTCTTCTATAATCGAATGTTGGCTTATTTGCAGGATTTCAAATATGTACGGAGTACCAGATTTCTTCAACAAAAGGGCACTGACCCATTAGGTTAGCAAAACTGGCCTCCACCTCTTGGATAGGCATGACGAAGGAATGATAGGGCAATTGACCCGTTGAGACATGGGAGGGAAAGCCTCCAGGGGCGGCGTGGAGATGTACATTACATGGTAAAATGTGGAGTTTTAGTCTGCTCCTTTATTTCACTATGCCTTCACGAAGCCTTTAGATCCCAAAGTTACTCTATCTACCCGTTAGCTTAAATTTAGTGGTTTTGAAATCCTGTGAATAAGCGAGTATTCGCAAGAAAATCGTATTAAACTGAGGGAGTTGAAGAAATGGGTAATAAATTGATATGTATCGTAATAGGTTTCGGTGGGAATTACGAACCCGGCAGAGAGCAATGCCATCTTGAACGCATATCAAATTGCCGTCGAAAATCCACCAGCGGAATAATTGGTATAATATAAAAAAGCGTACATTTTTTGGAATGTACGCTTTTTTGACTATTATTGTTTATCTTGGTTCTCCTGAGACTTGTCCTGTTGAGCACTTCTTACATCAGGTTTAACAGGAGTTAATTCAGAAGACGCTTCTGTTTGAAATTGTGGTCTTCCAGTTTGCATGGTTTGTCGCTGATTGGAAGCCTGTTTGCCAGGTTCTCTTCCTAATAAGCGATGGAAGAAGATTTCAAAAGCTGTGATTGCTATCGAGCCAATAAGTGAAGCGGAAAACACGTCATCCTCAATGGTCATATTATCGATCATTAGGTAGAGAATTACAAACGCTAAGGCAAAATCAGCAATAGTTGCCACTGTGTTATTGGTAACCCGTAAAAAAAATAAGTCACCCACTACATAACTAACAATAGCTAATACCGCTGAAATCCCTAGGATATCAGAAGCACCCAAATCGTAGCCCAACGCATCGATAATGCCCAGAACAACAGCAGCTGCAATAAACTTCATGACAATTCTTAAAATATGCCTCATTTCTTACACCTCCTTTGTTTATTTTGCGATAAAATCATTTTAGATATACACCGAGATAAAAAGAATTTCAGGAGGTTAAATTGGATGCTAACTTGTAGGTCATTTTTTATTGTTGTTGTACTAAGTACGTAAAGGGATAAGAAGACGGGTTAATTAATGCTGCAATGAATGTTGGTGTAGGTTTATCCATTATCGATATATTATAGCGGAGAAACAGGAAGCGTAGGTTCTAGAATTTTGCTTGGATTTGGAGGATTAACGGAAACTGAAATCAATACGGGTATTAAGTTATTAAAAGAAGCCTGGAAGCTCTAAGGTAATGCCAATTGTACACTCAACAATTAATGAGTTTTTGAATTGTACTTACACTATCGGGTAGCTTATGTTAAAAATGGGATGGCTGCGGTGATCCCGTTTTTTTATTGTGCTAACGGGGCAGGTTTGTTTCATAAGAGCTTGATATCATCTCATATTAATACAAGGTATTTTGGGGAAGATGGAAAAAAGCTGAATTTAACCATATTCCTTGTGCGCTAAAATGTATATGAGCTACTTTCGAGGGGATGAACCGGGTTATCAAGTGCTGTATGGTAAGATCTAGCTATTTTTTGAAAATTGAACTCTAACTCTTCCTAATTTAATTATAGCATATGAAAAATGGTAAATATAGACTATTTATTCTTATTTGCTACTGCTAAAATACAATAGAACTTTAATTAACCAAAAGAAATGTAATGGTTAGGGGAGATGTAAAATGAGTTCTTTGGTTCTCGGTTTTCAGGAAATGGAAAAAACACAGCTTTTGCTCATTGGCGGAAAAGGGTTAAATTTAGGGGAACTATCAAAAATTGAGGGAATACAAGTACCAGAAGGATTTTGTATTACAACAGTGGGATATCAAAAAGCCATCGAACAGAACGAAGGGTATCATGCTTTGTTGGATCGACTAACAATGCTAAAAGTAGAAGATCGAGATAAAATTGCTGAAATCAGCAGGAAGATTCGACAAATCATTATGGAAGTTGAAATTCCTTCCGATGTTGTGAAAGCAGTAACTCACTATCTCTCCCAGTTTGGTGATGAACATGCATATGCAGTGCGTTCTAGTGCGACTGCTGAAGATTTACCACATGCCACTTTTGCCGGTCAACAAGACACCTATTTAAATATCATCGGCAAAGAAGCAATCATGCAGCATATTAGCAAATGTTGGGCTTCCCTGTTTACAGATCGCGCTGTGATTTATCGTATTCAAAACGGATTTGACCATCGCAAGGTTTATTTATCCGTTATTGTTCAAAGGATGGTTTTCCCACAGGCTTCAGGGATATTATTCACCGCTGATCCGATTACTTCTAACCGAAAGCTGCTATCAATCGATGCCAGTTTTGGACTTGGAGAAGCACTGGTCTCTGGCTTGGTATCTGCCGATTGTTATAAAGTCCAGGAGGAGGAAATCGTCGATAAGATGATAGCAACCAAAAAATTGGCTATCTATGGACTAAAAGAAGGCGGAACAGAGACCCAGCAGATCGATCCCGATCAGCAAAAGACTCAAACTCTTACCGACCAACAAATTTTACAACTGGCACGCATCGGAAAACAGATCGAAGCTCATTTTGGCTTCCCGCAAGATATCGAGTGGTGTTTGGTTGATGATACTTTTTATATTGTCCAGAGCCGTCCAATCACGACGCTTTTCCCCATCCCTGAAGCGAATGATCAAGAAAATCACGTCTATGTATCTGTTGGTCATCAACAAATGATGACCGACCCTATGAAACCATTGGGATTGTCTTTTCACCTGTTAATAACTCCTGCACCTATGCGTAAAGCTGGTGGAAGGTTGTTTGTGGATGTCACACCTATGCTGGCTTCACCTGACAGCAGAAACATGTTATTAAATACCATGGCACAACACGATCCGCTCATGAAAGACGCACTTACGACTGTTGTAGAGCGAGGAGATTTTATAAAATCGTTACTAAATGATCAAAAAGCACCGAGTCCCAACAAAAACATTAGAGTTGTGCCGGAAGAAATCGAAAACAATCCGACCATTGTTCATGAGTTGATTAAGCGCAGTCAAACGTCGATAGAAGAGTTAAAACAAAACATTAAAACGAAATCAGGATCGGATCTATTTGATTTTATTTTGGAAGATATCAAAGAGTTAAAGAAGATTTTATTTGACCCACAAAGTACAGCTGTTTTTATGACTGCTATAAATGCTTCACATTGGATCAATGAAAAAATGAACAAGTGGTTAGGTGAAAAAAATGCAGCAGATACGCTTTCTCAATCTGTACCAAACAATATTACTTCGGAAATGGGTCTGGCGCTATTGGATGTTGCAGATGTGATTCGTCCTTATCCAGAAGTAATTGATTATTTACAACATGTAAAAGATGATAACTTTTTGGATGAACTGGTTAAGTTTGATGGTGGACAGGAAACCCAAGACGCTATCTACGATTATCTCATCAAATACGGAATGCGATGTCCCGGAGAAATCGATATTACGAAAACTCGTTGGAGCGAAAAACCAACTTCACTTGTCACCATGATTCTCAGTAACATCAAAAACTTTGAGCCTAATGCTAGTAATCGGAAATTTGAGCAAGGGCAACAGGAAGCTTTGAAAAAAGAACAAGAGTTATTAGATCGATTGAAGCAATCGCCGGATGGTGAACAAAAAGCCAAAGAAACAAAACGAATGATCGATCGTATTCGGAATTTCATCGGTTATCGGGAATATCCAAAATACGGCATGGTTAATCGCTACTTCGTTTATAAGCAGGCTTTACTGAAAGAAGCCGAACAACTCGTACAAGCCAATATTATTCATGAAAAAGAAGATATATACTATCTCACTTTTGAAGAACTTCACGAAGTCGTACGCACAAATAAACTTGATTACCAGATCATCAGCAAACGAAAAGACGAGTACAAATTATATGAAAAACTAACTCCACCACGTGTGATCACGTCTGATGGTGAAATCATTGCAGGTGAGTACAAACGAGAAAATCTCCCAGCCGAAGCGATTGTAGGTCTACCTGTTTCTTCCGGAGTTATAGAGGGACGAGCACGTGTCATCTTAAACATGGAAGATGCTGATTTAGAAGATGGAGATATATTAGTCACCTCCTTTACTGACCCTAGCTGGACACCATTGTTTGTATCCATAAAAGGCCTAGTCACCGAAGTTGGTGGATTGATGACCCATGGAGCAGTTATCGCACGTGAATATGGCTTACCAGCAGTTGCCGGTGTAGAAAATGCTACCAAACGGATAATGGACGGGCAACGAATTCGCGTGCATGGAACAGAAGGGTATATCGAAATATTGTAATTGCTGAATACCTTACAGTATGAAAGATTTATATTGAAATTCTTATCTAATGGGCGTTTGTTAAATAATAAAGAGAAAAGCCGTTTAACATTTTAGATATGTCTAATATGTTAAATGGCTTATTTTTATTGGATTATTTTATTTTTTAGTCTTGATAAATAATGAGGCGACGTTAAAGTTACCTGAGTTACTGGAGCTAGGAATACCTAAAGGAACAGCCTTAGATGGGCAACTGATCTTAATGGCCATCCTGATTTGAGGCCATTTTCATCATTATCTATAATTTGATTGCGTATAATTCTAATTTTTCAGAAAAGATGTTATGATATATTCACACAGAACAGAAACATTGTTTGATAATATCAAACAATGAGGTGGGGAGGAGGTTTACATAGCTTAGATTTTGCCTTTCATCCATTTTAAAAAAAGGAGAGATCATATGTCAGCAAAATTCCAAGGTGTTATTCCGCCTGTTCCAACCATTTTACATAAAGAAGGGCGACTAGATGAAAAGGGTATGGGAAATCTGATTGATTTCTTAATTGAATCAAAAGTAAATGGACTGTTCTTTCTAGGGACAGGTGGTGAATTCAGCCAGATGACGGTTGAATTAAGAAAAGCGGTCACTGAATTTGCTATTCAGTATGTTAACGGCCGAGTTCCCGTTCTAATTGGAACCGGTACTCCAAGCACACTAGAAACCATCTCATTAAGTACGCATGCCAAAGAGGCTGGAGCAGATGGTATTGTTGTCATTAACCCTTATTACTGGCAACTTACAGAGGAGAATCTTTTTCAACATTATGCCGATATTGCTGAAACGGTTGATTTACCCATTCTGCTCTACAACTTCCCTGGACTAACAGGACAAGATTTATCACCGGAATTTGTACTCAAGCTTGTGAAGGCGCATCCCAATATCGTGGGTATTAAAGAAACGGTTGAATCAGTGGGGCATACCAGGGAAATGATCTTAACGGTGAAGTCCTTTAAAGAAGATTTTGCGGTTCTCTCTGGATACGATGATCACTTATTAAATACATTGTCTGTTGGAGGGGATGGGGCCATCCCATTAACTGCCAATTTTATCCCTGAGCTTACTGTTGGCCTCTACCAATCTTTTAAGGAAGGAAACTACGGAAAAGCCATTGAATTACACAAAAAGTTAGCGCCATTTCCCCTTTTATACAAACTCGACTCTCCTTTTGTGAATGTAGCGAAAGAAGCCATACAGATCCGGGGAATCGAGATCTCTACTGATGTATTGGCACCTGCACGTCCATTAAGTTCTGATAAGAGGGAAAAAATACAGCGATGTATGGATACAGTATTGAATCAAGCGATCCCTTCGTCAAACTAACGACTGCTTAAAGATCCAGCCGCCGAAATTATGGCGGCTTTTCGCTATAAGTAAGTTACCTTTAGCAGTAAGTGTCACGTGGTGGAGATCATGGAAAGAAGAAAGGGAAAGATAACCAACTTGACGAAAATCGGGAAGAGAATAGATAAGAATTTCCGTTTGCGTACATACGTACAATTTATTTCCAACAATAGTTCCAGCCTTAAAAGTAATCGAAGGATGATCAGAAGGGCAAACCGAGTGACGGGAGATATAGTTTACACAGTTTACGGTTTCACCTGTAAGAATATCAAACTTTAGAATGACGGCCATCTCATATTGATAAAACCTGGGATGTGACTTTATAAGAATTGGTATGAGTTTAATGGGCCACAAAGATCCAGTCATGGAATATATTGAAAGTGCGGAGACAATGGCCAACCGGCTAGCTGCGCAAGGAATTAAATTGTATTATCATAATCACCATATTGAATTCGAGAAGTACGATGGTCAATTTCTACTGGATATAATGAAAAACAGCACTTCAAAACTAGGCTTTGAGTTAGATGTTCACTGGATTCATAGAGGTGGCGAAAATCCAATAGAAGTCATTAAACGATTTGAAGGGCGCATCTCTTTAATTCATTTAAAAGATTATCGAATAGGTCGTATCGAAATGACGGAAGAAGACTATAAAGAGCCATCGAAATTTTCTCAGAAATTCACCAATATTATTGAATTTGCAGAACTGGGTAAAGGCAGTCTGGATATAAAGGGGATTATTGAAGCAGGTCTGGATAGTGGCGTACAGTATTTTTTAATTGAACAAGATGATACGTATGGCCGTGACCCCTTCGATTGCCTTGAAACATCTGCTAACTACTTGAGAAAACTTGGCTACTCGGACTGGTTTTAATGCCAATGCCAACCAGTAAATATAGCAGATAAAGAGATTAGTAAAGGCGACAAATGTCTTGGATGCCATGTTAAAACGAAAAAGAGGTTCTTTCAGCTTGTAGAAAAAGTCTAATGTCTACAAGCTTTTTTATTGTAGAATTAAACTAGCTTGGAAAATTTTTTAGCTTTTAAAAGTTGTACCCGATTCTATCGGTCTACGCCTTTTTTAATTCAATACTTGCAAGAAAAAACTTAAAAGTTGGAGGGGAGTGGCGTGATCACATATGCGTGGCTCTCCTGGAAGAAGATTATTTTTATTACCTTGAAAACAAGAAAAGCAACCATGATAATGATTTTTGACTTGCGTCCTTTTTCATTGGTACCTTTTATGAACCCTTTCTGGGTTCCTTTTTATTTGGAGGGGAAATTGGCGAATTATTTATTCGTTCAATAGGACATCAATTCCGTCTGTTGAATTACGTAATTGAAGGGGGAATGTTATGCCGCAACAATATAAATGGCTGAGTACTTTGTTATGTTGCACCCGTCCTACTGGAAGGTAATCAAGGGAGAAGTTAGTTCTGTCAGTAGAGGAGTTACATTTTATATTCAATTGATTGGGTGAAGCTGGAAAGTCGATACACGTAAAGATTTCTATTAGAATACTAAAAATTTAATAGAAGTTTTGCGTATTTTATTTATCCTGCAAAAATAGTTCACACTGGAGGTCAAGAAGATGAAGAATGAAAACTCATGCTCAACTGTAAAATTCGAGAACACTTATGCCCGGTGGATGGAAAGATTCAATCAATATGATGTTAAACAAAGTGAAGCAAACGGTGGGACTGGCTATGTTGGTCCTTTACCGGAGCTTGGTTACACGCCTTCCCATGTGTTGGGATGGGAAGAATCTTATGTTTTAAAGGGATATTTAGGCGCTTATAGAGCCACAAAGGAAACGGACTATCTTGATAAATTTGTGGAAGACGTTGACTCAATGTTTCAGCAAATGGAGGATTACGATGGTGATTCCTATAAAAGCTGGTGGACGCCATCCTACAGCGTCAATATGGCAATCAATGGGGACATGGAAAACGACAGCAATTATTACAAGGATGCAATAGGTGCTTATATGCCTGATGGATGGTACCCTTATCCCTGGTATGGAAAGAAGGAAACCATATACCGAACCAACAAGGAAAAAGCAGTCGGGGATTACAGTATTTTCGTCCAAAATTCCTTGAGTGAGAGTTTTGTGGCGGCATACACGATTTTCCCTAATTATACACAGGATAAAAATTACAATATAACGTTTAAAGCCAAAAACCTAAATGACGAATCGATAGGAAAAGCAATGGTGGTTCGCCAAGATACTGGCGAAACCATACAAGAATTTGAATTCTCATGCCCGGAATGGAAGGATTACTCTTTTGACTTTAGATCACCCAAAGAAGCAGGTGTGCAGCTTCGATTATATTTATCAAACACAGGGGGTGAGGAACATACAGATACAGGTACCTACTATGATATTGTTTCAATCAAGCAATACGGAGAGTATGTTGTTCATGAAGGAATGGTTTTAACGGCCGTAGCAGAATTCATAGACATTGTTTTCAATGACCACCGCCTTAGAAACAAATATGGAAAACACGCCAAGCATTATTTATTCATAATTGAGGAGCACTTTATTCCGAAATGGGAAAATTATTGGGCGGAATGGACCAAGGATGGTGTGAAAATGGGAACCTATACTTTCCCGTTCGATGATACTGCGAGAATGACTCAAATCAATGAATATTATCCATTTTTGGAACCATCAAAAGGCATTACTCTACCCCATAATCAAAATGCAGCACCAGGTCGTACGCTTGTTCATCTGTATAAAGCAACAGGTCGAACAGAATACCTCGATAAAGCTGTTAAACTCGGTCAATTTTTAAAAAGTAGTCTAATAAAAAGAGATACAGACAGTGGCATGGCCTATGTATGGAATTATTGGAATAATTCTGGGGGAAATTGGGATTTCGGCTATTTTAGATATACCTTGGAGGACGTCAGCCACGCAAATATTGATCTTGGGTTAGCCGTCGATTTGTTTCAGGCCGGCGAGGTTTTTACAGAAGAGGATATGATGACATTTTCAACCACGTTTAAGAGGCTTATCTGGCAGCAGGATTATAATAATCCGCGAGTGAGTATGTATGTAGATGGAACTGGAAACAGCAATGCTGTACTGATTTCTGAGTGGGTCACCTTATCACAGTTTGATAAAGAAATCCGGGATATAGCCGTGAGTCTGCTCCAGCGTCCTGCCGATACATTTTCTGCTACGTATGGAATGATTACGATAGGCAATCTATTAAGATACAATCCTGAATTGCTAAATGACTAAAAATGAGGAAGTGGAAAAGGTCTTATTCCACTTCCTCATTTTTCCCTCTCTGTTCGTAGTTTATTTTATCTTCCTTTTTTGCTCCAGAACCTACAAAAATCCGTCTAAGAAAATTCAAGACACTCAGTTATCCATCAAATCCTCGCAGTACTCTCGGATCAGTTTCGAGGCTTTCGTCTGGCTGATATCAAGGTCTTTCGCGACTTTTCTGGACGATTTGTATGTGATAAGATTTTCTGATTAAGAACCGCTTCGTTTGATCAATCGCTTTATCGAGTGAAGTGGGGAGGGCGAGCTGGGTGACTTGTTCAACATTGGCGGTGATCATATCCGGCAAGTCGGCCACCTAGATGATCTAAAGACGACTAACCGTTCAATCAAATTTTCGAGCCGGCGCACATTCCCCGACCACGAATAATGGATTAAGATGTTTAGGCATTCTTCTGAGATGACTTTATTTTCATGCTATTTTTTATTAAATTTATTTAAAAAATTGTACGTGAGCGGAATGACGTAGATTCTCCTCTTACATAGTATCTGTAGTCTACTTGACCTTAATTTTTCTGTCCAACTTAGTGTAGCCTTTCCACACTTTAACATTGTTGGAGTGGATGGCCTTAAATTCTGTGTTATTCATCACTAAGCTCATAGTGGCTAAATACAGGAAACGCCTAAGCCTTGATCTTCCACGCTTGGAAATGACAATTTGCCTTTTCCACATCCCTGAACTAGCCTCAGCGAGATGGAGTCCTGCATGGCGAAGTAAAGAATTGCCGTGTGAAAAACCACTTAAATCTCCTGCTTCCCCCAAAATACCAGCAACGAAATTTCACTAATTACCTTTATCATAAGCAACGATTTGTGTTGCCTCCTGTTATAGAAAAAATAATCAAAAGTTTATTCTTTATTTCCAAGTAAAACCCCTTTATAACATAAATTAGCTAACGCCCATTAATCGATGATGTTGGACATATCTCGAATAAATGAGACAAACATGGGCAAAAACTAAGATAGGTAGGAGAAAGCCTCGTGTTGTTTAGTAACTAAAAGGGAATTTATACAAAACCCCTTAAACTAGTTTTTCAGTAATTACATAAAATGTCGCAAAATTATCACCATCTAAGTGTTCGTCACTGTGAAGTACTAAAAGCAAAGGGAACATGTGCTGATGTATAAGAAACATGAACTTATGTTAATTTGGTTAACCTTTTTTGTAGCTTTGATTATGGGATTATCATTAATTGCACGCTTGGTTTCAGGATAAGGAAGGGTGAGTTCGAATCGGTAATGAAGAATCTGTCTATTTTAGTCGTTTACTAACAGAGCTGACATTATCATTCCACATCATTTATGCAACCATTGGGGTGGGAATTCCCCTCATGATCATGATTGCTCAATGGGTTGGGATTAAGAAGCAGGATGAACATTATATTTTACTAGCAAGACGATGGACACGGGGTTTTGTGATTACGGTGGCCGTTGGTGTTGTAACAGGGACTGCGATTGGGTTACAGCTCTCTCTTCTCTGGCCAAACTTTATGGAGATGGCCGGGCACGTTATTTCTCTACCTTTATTTATGGAAGTATTCGCTTTTTTCTTTGAAGCCATTTTTTTAGGCATTTATTTATATACGTGGGATCGGTTTGAGAATCAGAAAAAGCATATGCTGCTACTGATTCCAGTAGCCGCAGGGGCATCTTTCTCTGCGATTTTTATCACGATGGTCAACGCGTTTATGAATCTGCCTCGAGGATTTGATATCGCACATGGGCAACTTGTCAACATTAATCCCGTTTTAGCGATGTTTAATCCTGCCATGCCTTCCAAAGTCGCGCATGTCCTTGCAACTTCCTACATGACATGCGCGTTTGTTCTTGCGTCTATCGGTGCTTATCGTTTGCTTAAAGGGTCAAATCATGTTTATCACAAAAAAGGGCTATTTTTAACGATGAAGCTGGGACTTGTCTTCTCTATCACTTCAGCCGTAATTGGGGATTTTTCGGGAAAATATTTGGCAGAATACCAGCCGGAAAAGCTAGCAGCTGCCGAGTGGCATTTTGAAACAGAAAAAGGAGCTCCCCTTATTATGTATGGCGTGCTGGAAAACAAGGAAGTGAAATATGCGCTTAAAATCCCATTCGCACTCAGCATTTTAGCTCATGGTACTCCAAGAGCCGAAGTAATCGGACTTAATCAATTTTCAGAGGATGAGGTCCCTCCACTCTATATTCACTACTTGTTTGATTTGATGGTTACGATTGGTATGTGGATGATTGTAGTGTCTTTAGTGTTTTTGATCGGAACTTGGCGAAGATGGCGTCTTGTGTCATCCAAATCGTTCCGTTGGTTGATTGTGCTGGGAGGCCCTCTCTCAATGATTGCAATCGAAGCGGGATGGTGGCTGACCGAAGTGGGACGTCAACCATGGATATTACGTCGAATCATGAAAACAACGGAAGCAGCAACAACAAGCGGTCAGGTAGATATGATGTTGCTCTTGTTTGCTGGATTGTATCTGCTCTTAGCCATTGGTAGTCTAGTTGTACTTTCCCGCATGTTTCGCAATAATTCGGTGGAACAGGAATTGGCCGACCGAACGTCTGAGAAAGCTGGTGACAGGGTATGAAACTTGAAATTATCGGCATTTCCGTGTTATGGATTTTTCTCTTTGGATATATCATCCTGGGTGCGATTGATTTTGGGGCTGGGTTTTTTAACGCATATTCTACGTTTACAGATAAACAGCATATTTTAACAAAAATCATTGAACGCTATTTATCACCAGTGTGGGAAGTGACCAATGTCTTTTTGGTGTTCTTCTTCGTGGGGATAGTAGGCTTTTTCCCTCAAACCGCCTACTATTACGGAACTACTTTACTTGTGCCCGGAAGTATTGCTATTGTTCTGCTTGCCATTCGGGGATCTTATTATGCGTTTACACACTACGGAGGACTGAATCATAAAAGGTATTCATTTATGTATGGACTTACCGGATTATTTATTCCAGCTTCATTATCCATTGCATTGACCATTTCAGAAGGCGGCTTTGTTAAGATAGGATCATCAGGACCACAACTTGAATATTGGGCGTTGTTTACAAGCCCTTTAACATGGAGTATTGTCGTGCTCAGCCTGACATCAGTGTTATATATTTCTTCCGTATTTTTGACCTGGTATGCACATGAAGCGAAAGACGACCGTGCAACGAATCTGTTGCGAAAATACGCGCTCATTTGGGCAGCTCCAGCGATTCTAACAGCTTTGGGTATTATCATTGAACTGCGCACGCACAATGCCGAGCATTATCAGCGGTTATTGGATCTATGGTGGTTGTTCGGTTTATCGTTCACATTATTTGTTGGAACAGTGTATTTAATTTGGAAGAGTCAAGCCTATGGGGTAGCAGTTGCACTAATGGTAGGTCAATTTTTCTTGGCCTTTTTTGGCTATGGTGTATCGCATTACCCCTACTTACTCTCGCCATACCTGACAATTTACGATAGCTTTACGAATGCTGCAATGGCCATTGCACTGATTATTGCGTTTGTTGCGGGACTTGCGTTGCTTATTCCATCGCTATATCTTTTGCTTAAACTATTCTTGTTTAACAAAGAATATGTGCAAGGAAAACGAAAAAATCATGTATAAGGAGACAACTCATGATGAAAGATTTCCTAATCTTTTACGCACCATTTCTTTTGCTCATAGCATCAATTGTAGCTGCTTTTTGGCTTGCATCAAAAGATGATACAGTGAAAAAGGGCTGACTATAAGGTAAGTAAGAATCTACATGTTTGCTGGCTTAAACATCATTTTTTGGGTGATTGATGTGCGTGGGAAAATTAACCCAAAACGTTGTTTTCCTATTGACTTTAAATTGATCACTATTACATAAAGACTTTGATAATTGTCTTGGATCAAAAAAAGCTGTCTTTGTAATATATAAGCGTTGCAATTACTGAAATACAGCTATAGGCTACAGCTGTATAAAAAGGAATAACAGTGGTATCGTCAGTCTTTTCTTCATTCTGTGTAAGCCCAGTATGTTCCTGAACCTGCATTCTGGTTACGTCTGAAAGAAAATCACCTGATGATGAGAAAAATCTTAAAAAAACAGCTGCTGTAAGCCCTAAAATGAAAGAAACATCAAATAAAATTTGTATGAAACAACAGGCTTATGAAATAGTTGATAACCGTTAAGATCACAAGCGTAAAAACAGCTGCAGCAATTAGGTTTTTCGCTATCTTGAACAATCCTCTATAGGTATTCTTTATGTTTAGGACCAAATTATTAATGCCTGGGAGGCGGTTAATTGAATATACAGTATAAGGGGCAGAAGACAAACAAAAATGATAAATGTACCCAAAAGGCAAAGCATCACAGCTCCATACCTAGGGTGCTTATCTGCACGAACCTTGCAACAAGATTGCAGGTAACAAAAATTTTCAGCAATCGGACGCAATTCTATAAAGGAATGGTGCACTTTTTGTTTGCAGAAACAAATAAAGAAAAAGGTTTGTATTTATTGATATTTATGATTTAGAAGGATGTGTGATATGCAGTATTCAAATATATACTTTCTAACTGTCAGTATTTTACGCTATGTAATGACATTAGAATAGCTTTTGGTATATTTATTTTGAAGAAAGACCATATATAGACGGTCTTTCTTTTTTATAGGGGAACAGCGCCAACTGTTAATTAGCTGGGGCTTTTTTTAAAAGAACGGAGCAGGTTATTTGAAGGAATCATTGGCGGGGAATCGAATCGAAGCTGCCACTATCAATGATAAGCTTCCTCTGTTTAAAAGTGAAGGATCGTGGCGTTAAGATAACCATTTAGTACCAATCAGCGTTAAGTATAGTTCCTGCAAAATCCTGCCCTTCTCCTCGTCAGCCATATCATCCATCAAAAAGTTATATGTGCTGATAATAATGGCTTTGGCATCTTCTTCGGTCATTTCATCTCTTACAAAGTCTGAAAAAAGCAACCTGTGGTCCATCGTTTTCCCCCTGTTCCAGTCTGAGTGGACAATTCATAGGAATCAAAATTTATACTGATTTACAATTCTAAAAGTTCGGTTGATGTTTACAAATAACAATTTGTCCGATGAAAACCGCGAGTTTAGGCTTTATTATCTTCCTGTGTTTACCAGTATAGCACAAACGTATACATGACATTTATCATACTTTGGACATGACACGTATGTCTTAAAAGGCCAGACTCCCATCTTTATACTTGAGTAGAACCAATGGGAGGGAAACATACTAATGACAAAACAAAAAAATGTTAAATTACGAAAACAAGTTGCCCCATATGAAAAACCGAATACGAAAAATAGTGTAGCACAGCTTATTAATACGCTTGTTCCATTTTTTCTATTGTGGTACCTGGCTTACGAAAGCCTGTCCATTTCCTATTTCATCGCTTTGCCATTAACGATTGTTGGTGCCGGATTTTTGACACGGATCTTTATTATTTTTCATGATTGCTGCCACTATTCATTCTTTAAAAATCGGAAAGCAAATAAAATAGTGGGTACGATTACAGGTATCCTTACTTTATTCCCGTATCACCAATGGCAGCATGAGCATAACATCCATCACGCTACAAGCAGTAACTTAAATAAACGCGGTACAGGTGACATTTGGATTCTCACGGTAGACGAGTATTTAGCTGCATCTTTTTGGACGCGCATCGCTTATCGATTGTACCGAAATCCGATCATTATGTTTGGTCTTGGTCCGATTTACGTGTTTCTCATTTCAAATCGCTTTAACCGAAAAGGAGCAAGATCCAAAGAACGCATAAATTTATATATTACGAACCTTTCTATAGCTGCATTGGCCGCATTGCTTTGCTCGACCATCGGCTGGGAAGCATTCTTGCTTGTTCAAGGTCCTATTTTCTTCGTATCGGGTGTTGCGGGCATTTGGCTGTTCTATGTACAGCATCAGTTTGAAGACTCTTATTTTGAAAAAGACGAAGATTGGGATTATGTGAAAGCCGCTATGGATGGGAGCTCTTACTACCAGCTTCCGAAAGTCTTGCAATGGCTAACAGGCAATATTGGATTTCATCATATTCATCACTTAAGCCCAAGGGTGCCAAATTATCACTTGGAAGATGTTCATAATATTGATTCAACTTTTCAAAATGTACAAACGATCACGCTTACTTCAAGTCTTCGTTCCCTGGGATTCCGCCTTTGGGATGAGGAGAGCAGAACCTTTGTTAGCTTTAAAGGTATTCAAAGGATAGAAGCAAAAAAGAATAATGCGAGAGCGGCCCGTTTAAAATCAAGTTTGAGCGGCCGATAACAAATAAAGTCCTGAAAGCAAGGGTCCAACCCTTGTTTTCAGGACTCCATTCTTTGTTAAAACGTAATTGTGATAAGATAGCAATAGGAATTCAACACCGCAAAAGAGGTTTCAATATGAAAAAGATATATAAGCTGTTTCAGAGAAATACAGGGATTTCTCCGTATGTTTGGAGCGTTTTTAGTATTTTGCCGTTCTATTTTATTTTTCAATCGTCGTCCACGAAATCAGTTGTGGTGGGTATTTTGCTCACCATTTTATTCTTTATCACTTATCGTTTTGCTTTCATATCAAAAGGGTGGCCTGTTTATGTATGGGCTTGCATTCTTATTGCCATATCGATTACCATGACAAGCCTTTTTAACTATGTTTATTTTGCGTTTTTTCTTGCTTATTTTATTGGTAATATAAAAGAGCGAATTCCTTTTATTTCCTTATATATTATTCATCTCGTCAGCACGACCGTCTCTTTTAACTTCAACATCGTTTTTCAAGATGATCAGTTCTTAAAACAATTGCCTTTTATAATCATCATTTGGATCAGTATCATCCTCATGCCTTTCAGTTTATATAACCGAAAAAAGCGCGAGCAGCTGGAAGAACAATTGCAAGACGCGAATTCCGTACTGGTAAAACAGCAGGAACGCCAGCGGATTGCCCGTGATCTACACGATACTTTAGGACAAAAACTTTCATTGATCGGGCTGAAAAGCGATTTGGCCAGAAAGTTAATTGAAAAAGACCCCGAGCAGGCTCGTTCTCAATTGAATGACGTACAGCAGACCGCTAGAACAGCACTGAACGAAGTCCGGAAAATGGTGTCTCAAATGCGAGGCATTCGATTAGAAGAGGAACTCATCAACGTGAAACAAATACTTAAAGCTGCGCAAATTGAATATGTAGGTGAACAAAAAATAAACCTCACGAATGTTTCCCTGCTGACTGAAAATATTTTGAGCATGTGTTTAAAAGAAGCGGTAACCAATGTCGTAAAACACAGTGGCGCCACAACCTGTTCTATCTCCATCAAACAATCGTTAAACGAAATTATAATTTCCATAAGGGATAACGGTGCAGGAATAAGAGTAGATGAAGATATGACAAAAGGCCACGGACTACTAGGAATAAAAGAACGGCTTGAGTTTGTCAACGGACGTCTGGAGCTCCTTTCGGAGGAGGGGACGACGTTAATCATACACGTGCCGAATGCCATAAAATCGGCGGAAAAGGAGGGAGACCAATGATTCGGATAGTCATTGCAGAAGACCAGCAAATGATGTTGGGGGCACTGGGTCTGCTGCTTAATTTGGAAGAGGATATGGAAGTGGTCGGAAAGGCAAGTGACGGAGAAAAAGCGATTTCGCTTGTTCATCAGCATCAACCTGACATTTGTATCATGGATATTGAAATGCCAGTAAAAACGGGGCTTGAAGCAGCAGAAGAACTAAAAGAATCAGGTTCCAAAGTGATAATTTTAACGACATTCGCTCGTTCAGGATATTTCCAGCGGGCCGTAAAGGCGGGGGTCAGAGGATATTTACTGAAAGACAGCCCAAGTGAAGAATTGGCAAGCTCCATCCGCAGTGTGATGGCAGGCAGGCGAATATATGCCCCTGAGCTTGTGGACGATGCATACAGTGAGGAGAACCCACTTACTGATCGAGAAAAAGAAGTATTGTCCCTCATTGCAGATGGGAAAAATACGAAGGAAATCGCCAATCAGCTGTCTATCAAAGCTGGAACGGTGCGAAACTATATTTCAACGATATTAGAAAAACTCGAAGTCACCAATCGGATCGAAGCCATTACCCGTTTCCAGGAAAAAGGCTGGTTTAAATAAGTTTTCCCGCACTTTATTGTGTTGTCCGTGTCCAGTGTAATTTCATTGACAAAGTACTTATTGAGATGAATTAATGAATTTATCCTAATGCACAATTGCATCAAGAAGAGATTTCTTCATTTCTTCTACAGGTGCAGAGAAGAACCGATCTTCTGATGAACTGAGCCCTTTAAAA
>NZ_JBDPNU010000031.1:0-176596 GCF_050468105.1 Fictibacillus sp. NRS-1165 | reverse complement strand
GCCCATATGCAGGGGAATTTTGAGGATAAGGTTTTTATCAGTGGCTTTTTCTTCAACATCCTGCTCGCTGCCGGCCTTGCCTATTTAGGTGTCCATCTTGGAATTGATCTATATCTGGCAGCAATATTTGCTTTTGGAGTCAGATTGTTTAATAATATAGCTGTCATTCGCCGGCTGGTAATATCAAAGTGGAGCAAATCTAGAAAAAACACTTAATTTCTTAAAAACTTAAGAAAAAAAAGAGGGAATATTCCTTGCTTGTGGAATTTATTCCTTAATTAACCCACTCGTATACCGATATAATTACATAACGGATAGACGAATAGTATATAACGGACATTTTAAACTCAAGGAGGTGCCAAAGAATGAACAGCAATGAGATTTATGTAAGTTTAGACATCGGTACATCCAATATTAAAGTTATCATTGGAGAAATGACCAGTGAATCCTTTAATGTAATTGGTGTAGGTCACTCAAAATCAGCAGGTATTAAAAAGGGATCTATTGTTGATATCGATGAAACTGTTCGTTCCATAAAAAGAGCGATAGAACAGGCAGAACGAATGCTTGGTATACCGATTAATGCAGTAATTGTTGGTGTGAAAGGAAATCATGTACAGCTGCAGCCGTGCCACGGTGTAGTCGCTGTATCCAGTGAAGACCGTGAGATTGGAGACGAAGACATTGCGCGTGTGATTGATGCGGCGCAAGTGGTTTCAATTCCTCCTGAACGGGAAATTATTGACGTCATACCCGGGCAGTTTATTGTTGATGGAACCGATGAAATTATAGATCCGCGCGGAATGCTTGGAGTCAGGCTGGAAATGGAAGGAACGATCGTAACAGGATCCAAGACCATCTTACATAATTTATTGCGTTGTGTAGAAAAAGCCGGCCTGCAAGTGGCCGATATCTGCCTTGAACCGCTGGCTACTGCTTCTATAGCCCTCACAAGGGATGAAATGGATTTAGGAACAGCCTTGATCGATATCGGCGGCGGATCGACGACTGTGTCTGTATTTGATCAGGGAACAATGCAGATGACAACGGTTCTTCCATTCGGCGGAGAGTTCATATCAAAAGACATATCAATCGGACTTCGAACGACTGCTGAAGATGCAGAAAAAATAAAGCTTAAACATGGACACGCTTTTGTTGACCATGCATCAAAAGACGAAACGTTTTCTGTTGCTCAGATCGGATCCTCATCAGAACAGGAGATCAGCCAGTACGATTTAGCTCTCATTATTGAAGCTCGTATTGCTGAAATGCTGGAACTTGCGGATGAAGAGCTCGTTCGAAGAGGATATGGAGATCTGCCAGGAGGATTTGTTATTACTGGCGGTGTTGCCGCTATGCCCGGGCTGCTTGAACTGGCACAGGAAATCTTTCAGAACAATGTCAGGGTCTCCCTGCCGGATTATATCGGCGTAAGAGAGCCGCAGTATACCACGGGTATCGGACTTATTCAATTTACTTACCGCAACATTAAGGTACAAGGCAAAGAGGTTGCTTCTGCTCTTACAGAAGGAGCAGAGGTCCAGCATAGAAAGAAACAGCCTCAAGCGGCAAAACAGCAAAGCGAGAAACCCGCTGGCGGCATGAAATCCAAAATGAAAAATTGGTTTGGTTTATTTTTCGAATAAGAGACAGGTAGTCACTAGGAGGAACGCTCATGTTAGAGTTTGATATGAACATGGATTCATTAGCTACAATTAAGGTTATCGGTGTAGGCGGAGGCGGAAGCAATGCTGTTAACCGCATGATCGAGCACGGAGTACAAGGAGTAGAGTTCATCTGTGTGAATACGGATGCACAGGCTTTAAACCTTTCAAAAGCGCAGATCAAAATGCAGATTGGGTCTAAACTAACGAGAGGACTGGGTGCAGGAGCCAACCCGGAAATCGGAAAAAAAGCGGCTGAAGAGAGCAGAGAACAGGTTGAGGAAGCCCTTCGAGGAGCGGATATGGTCTTTGTTACGGCCGGTATGGGAGGCGGTACCGGAACAGGTGCAGCACCGGTAATCGCAGAAATTGCAAAAGAAATGGGTGCACTAACAGTAGGTGTTGTTACCCGTCCGTTTACTTTTGAAGGAAGAAAACGCTCTACTCAAGCCGTTGGCGGTATCAGTGTATTTAAGGAAAAAGTAGATACATTGATTGTTATTCCAAATGACAGATTGCTAGAAATCGTTGATAAAAATACTCCGATGCTTGAAGCCTTCCGTGAAGCGGATAATGTACTGCGTCAAGGTGTACAAGGGATCTCAGATTTGATCGCTGTACCAGGATTGATCAATTTGGACTTTGCCGATGTTAAAACCATCATGACCGAAAAAGGTTCTGCTCTGATGGGTATCGGAATTGCTACCGGTGAAAACAGAGCGGCTGAGGCCGCACGCAAGGCAATTTCATCACCATTGCTTGAAACTTCAATCGACGGTGCAAAAGGTGTTCTCATGAATATTACCGGAGGAGCCAACCTCAGTCTATATGAAGTCAATGAGGCGGCAGATATCGTTTCCTCTGCTTCTGACCCAGAAGTAAACATGATCTTCGGATCTGTTATTAATGAGGACTTAAAAGATGAGATTTTAGTAACTGTTATTGCGACAGGATTCGATGAAAGAGAAAATATGCAAGCGATGCAGGCACAGGCACAGCGTCCGAAGTTCCAGCAGCAGGCTCCTAAGACACCAGCAAGCCAAGGAAGCCAGCGTGAGGAAGTAACGAACGAAAGCCGTCCGGCTCAGCCGTCACAATCGGATGCAGACACACTGGACATCCCAACTTTCCTTCGAAACAGAAACCGTAACCGCAGAAGATAATTGAGAAATACAGAAGCTCCCTGCATTGGTCCGACAAGCGCTGGAGCTGGACATTACTTCAATGCTGCAAAGCACCTTTCAATGGATTTGAAAGGTGCTTTTTTGTTTGTTTTAAAACAAATTCCCATCCATTTTTCAAGCCATAGATTCTGACAAAATCTCTTAAAATAAAAAGATATCTTGTCTCATAAATTGACAGACTTTCTATTTGGCCTGTTTTATACTGGTTTCATCTCTTAAGAAAGGAGAAAACAAATGACACTTTATCTCGATGTCATTTGGTTTCTTAATTTTTGCATTGATTTTCTTCTCATCGTTTTAACAGGAATGGTGTTAAAACGCAAAATGCAAAAATGGAGACTGGTTGCGGGTTCTTTCGTCGGGTCTTCTTATGTTCTGCTGCTATTCATTCCTACGGATATCAGTATGTATCATCCGCTCATAAAATTTGTTTTTTCCTTGATCATCATGGTTGTGTCTTTTGGATATCAAAAGTTTTCTTATTTCGCGAAAAATGTCGGCATGTTTTATTTTGTTACCTTTGTTACTGGAGGGGGCCTGTTTGCAGCACATTATTTTTTACAGACAGATCTATCCATCATGAATGGAGTATTCGCGACTAAAAGTACAGGAAAGGGTGATTTGTTAAGCTGGGCGTTTGTATGCATCGGGTTTCCGTCGGTGTGGCTGTTTTCCAAACGAAGAGTGGATGACATCAAAGTTCAGAAACTTCATTACACGGAAATTGTGAAGGTTGAAATTAAAGTAGAGGATACATGCATACACGCCACTGGTTTGATCGACAGTGGAAACAAGCTTCACGATCCAATTACCAAGGTGCCGGTCATGATATTGGATCTGAATACCCATGCAGAACATCTGCCTCCCGAAATCGCAGCATTCTCAAAAGACATTGAGACGTTAAATGATGGAGGCATCATGGAACATTCATGGGAATCACGTCTGCGGATCATTCCGTTTCGTGCGGTCGGGAAAGACAGCGAATTTCTGCCAGCCATCAAACCCGATGAAGTGGTGATTGCGAGTAAACAGGGCAGCTTTTCTTGCTCTAGAGTTCTTATCGGATTAACGTATACGGTATTATCCAGTGAAAATACGTTTACTTGCATTGTTCATCCAGAAGTCATGTCCAACGGGATTGAAAGCATAGCAGCCTCATAGAACAGGGAGAGGGGAGAATGGCAAAGTGAAACAGCTTCGTCTGAAACTGACGCTTCTTTGGTACAAACTGTTAATAAAGCTGGGGATTAAAACAGAGGAAATCCACTATATAGGCGGACATGAAGCATTACCGCCGCCGCTGAGCAAGGAGGAAGAAGCTATACTTCTTGAAAAGCTGCCGACCGGTGACAAGGCAGCAAAGTCATTGCTCATCGAGAGAAACCTAAGGCTCGTTGTCTACATCGCTAGAAAGTTTGAAAATACAGGAATCAATATAGAGGATTTGATCAGCATCGGAACCATCGGATTGATCAAAGCGGTAAACACGTTTAACCCGGAAAAGAAAATCAAACTGGCTACATATGCATCCAGGTGCATTGAGAATGAAATCCTCATGTATTTGCGCAGAAATAATAAAACACGTTCAGAAGTTTCTTTTGATGAACCGCTCAATGTCGACTGGGATGGAAATGAACTTTTATTATCAGATGTCCTTGGAACAGAAGAAGATATAATCACACGCCGATTAGAGGCGAATGTGGATCGAAAACTGCTTCTCAAGGCTTTATTTACTTTAAACGACAGGGAGAAACAGATCATGGAACTTAGATTCGGGCTGTCAGGAGGCGAAGAAAAGACCCAGAAGGATGTTGCAGATATGCTGGGTATTTCTCAGTCCTACATTTCAAGATTAGAGAAGAGAATTATTAAACGGCTGCAAAAGGAATTTAATAAAATGGTCTGACGGGAGGCATATGCCTCTTTTTTATTTTCGTTTTTTTCTTTGTTAGCTCGATAATGATGGTTGAAAGACGTTTCACCCTTGACCTGAATCAGGACCATAAACTGAAGGTGCTTTTTGTTTTGAAAAAAATTTCCAGCTTATTTAAGCTGTGCTGCCATATGATTTCCGGTCTCTGCCTCCATTCATCGGGATGATGCAACTGCATAAAAAATCCTGTCAGGGAAATACTGACTTTGACAATAAACTCCCGGTAGGAGGGAAATCCATTGACCCGAAACAAAGTAGAGATCTGCGGAGTAGACACGTCTAAGCTTCCAGTATTAAAAAATCCCGAAATGCGTGAATTGTTCACAAAGATGCAGAACGGGGATCCTACTGCACGCGAAACGTTAGTAAACGGCAACCTGCGCTTGGTTCTCAGCGTTATCCAGCGATTTAATAACCGCGGGGAGTTTGTGGATGATTTATTTCAGGTCGGCTGCATCGGCCTCATGAAATCCATCGATAATTTTGACCTTGGTCAAAATGTTAAATTTTCGACATATGCAGTGCCTATGATTATTGGTGAGATAAGAAGATATTTGCGGGACAACAATCCCATACGGGTATCGCGTTCTCTGCGTGATATCGCCTACAAAGCTCTTCAGGTAAGAGACCAGCTTATGAATAAGCTTTCAAGAGAACCTACAGCACAGCAGATTGCAGAAGTACTTGAGGTGCCAAAAGAAGAAGTTGTTTTTGCACTGGATGCTATACAGGATCCCGTTTCACTTTTTGAGCCTATTTACAATGACGGAGGCGATCCTATCTATGTTATGGATCAGATCAGTGATGATAAGGCTAAAGATTTTCAGTGGATTGAAGAGATCGCGTTAAAAGAAGCGATGAGACGACTTAACGAAAGAGAAAAAATGATCTTGACGATGAGATTTTTTCAAGGGAAAACTCAGATGGAGGTCGCTGATGAAATCGGGATCTCCCAGGCCCAGGTCTCACGACTGGAAAAAGCGGCAATATCACAGATGAACAAAAATATACAGAGCAGTTAAAAGCCAACCCGCTGATGAAGCGGGTTGTTTGCTGTACATGAATTCATAAGCCCGCTCATATAGATAGTAAAAAGAAGGGCGGGGATACGATGATGAAGATTTCTGACTTTCAGGTCAAGGACGTCGTAAATGTGGCAAACGGCAAAAAACTTGGACATATCGCTGATTTGGAGATTAACTTAAGCACCGGAAAAATCGAATCACTGATCATTCCGGGACCGGGAAAAATGCTAGGTTTTTTTGCAAGAGAAAGTGATATCGTCATACCATGGAGAAATATTGTGAAAATCGGCACTGATGTCATTCTTGTACGGTATATGGATGCCCAGGAAGCCGGTGAATACATTAAAGAGCCTTTCGATCAGCTGAAAAAGTAAATAGCATTATACCCCATGACTCATCTGTGATAAAATAAATAGCATAATAATCCAATATTCGTCTCCATTTGATAATACTTTTTCACAGAAGGAAGTGTGCGGTTTTGAGAGCTGAACCATTTGTACAACAAGGCAGCATGTATAAACTGGCTGACTGGATGAACCAGCATCCCGGATTAACAGCAGGAATCACATCACGGCACAATGGTTTTAGCAAGCATCCATATGAATCATTAAATTTAGGATTTCATGTCGGAGACCACCCGAAGGATGTTCTGAAAAACCGGAAGAGCGCAAGTTCAGCCATTGGCGCTTCTTTGGAGCAGTGGGTGGGCACTGAGCAGGTGCATGATGCCATCATCAAAAAAGTAACGAAAGAGGATGCCGGAAAGGGCGCCAAAGATTTGGCAAGTGCGATTAAAGGCACCGATGGAATAT
The DNA here is from genome assembly GCF_050468105.1 of Fictibacillus sp. NRS-1165. NCBI lineage: Bacteria > Bacillati > Bacillota > Bacilli > Caryophanales > Fictibacillaceae > Fictibacillus > Fictibacillus sp. NRS-1165. The sequence continues at coordinate 169,978 of NZ_JBDPNU010000031.1, read as the reverse complement.
ATACCGCAGAAGAGGATCTACTACTCACATCACTTTACGCTGACTGTGTGCCCCTTTTCTTTATGAGTCCTGCCAACCAGCTTGTAGGCCTTGCCCATGCGGGCTGGAAAGGAACGGTCGGCAAGATTGGAGCAAACATGGTGGGTCAATGGGTGAATGCGGAAGGTGTCCAGCCCGAGGACATCATTGCAGCTATAGGCCCGTCGATCGGCAGCTGCTGCTATGAGGTTGATGAATTTGTCATAACAAAAATAAACAAAGTGCTTCATGGTGATCCGGCAAAATTTCCATACCATCAGGTAAACAAAGAACATTATATGCTGGATTTAAGGGAAGTAAATAAAATGATCCTGATTGAAGCAGGTATGAAAGAAGAAAACATCATTGCGACTTCCTATTGTACAAGCTGTATGAATGATCAATTTTTTTCTCATCGCAAGGAACACGGGAAAACGGGCAGGATCATGAGCTATATCGGGCGTTTGAAAGGAGCAGAACGTGAATATCCAGCAAAATCTTTCAGTCATACAAACGAACATATCAGAAGCATGCAAGAAAAAAAACAGAAAGCCAGAGGACGTTAAAGTCATTGCCGTTACGAAATATGTGAGTACAGAAACGGCGATTAAGGCGGTGAAATCAGGCGTTTCACATATCGGTGAAAACCGTCCGGAGGGACTCAAGGAAAAGTACGACGTTCTAGGCCGGGATGTGACGTGGCATTTTATCGGGTCTCTGCAATCAAGGAAGGTGAAGGAAATTCTTCCGTATGTGGATTATATACATTCACTGGACAGGCTTTCTCTTGCAAAGGAGATCGATAAGAGAGCAGACCGTGTCATCGATTGCTTCGTTCAGGTCAATGTATCCGGGGAAGAAACAAAACACGGCATGCCTGCTAAAACAACCCTATCATTTGTCGATAAAATGAGGGAGTACCCAAATATTCGAATTGTAGGGCTGATGGCCATGGCTCCTCATACAGAAGAAGAGGAAACCCTTCGTTCTGTATTTTCAACACTCAAACAGCTGCAAAATGACATACAGGCTAAGCATTATGATTTTGCGCCATGCAAAGAGCTTTCCATGGGAATGTCCAATGATTATGAAATAGCTGTCCAGGAAGGAGCAACGTTCGTGAGAATTGGGACCAGCCTGGTCGGCAAAGAATTTTAGGAGGTGCCAATCATGAGCATTAAGAACAAATTCAAGCGTTTTTTTGATCTTGAGGAAGATGAATATGTATATGAAGAAGTGGTTGAAGAGAATGGTGAAGAAACTGGAGAGAACAACGAATACCCCCCTGCCCATGCGAAGAAAAACAAGCAGAACGTTGTCAGCCTTCAAAGTATACATCAGCAATCTAAAGTCGTCCTTGTGGAACCAAGAGTCTATGCGGAAGCACAGGACATCGCTGATCAATTAAAAAACAGGCGTGCGGTCGTCATGAACCTGCAGCGCATTCCCCATGATCAGGCAAAACGGATCGTTGATTTTTTAAGCGGGACCGTTTATGCGATCGGTGGAGATATACAAAAATTAGGCCCTAACACATTTTTGTGTACACCGGAAAACGTAGATATCTCCGGTTCGATATCGGAAATGCTGGAAGGCGAATAAGACGAGGACGGTGCTTTCTTTGATATACCAGATTGGGGACATTATTTCTGAACTTTTCACTATCTACCGCTATATAATCGTAGCTTACATATTAATGTCGTGGTTCCCGAACGCAAGGGAATCTTCGATCGGCCAATTTATCGCCAGAATCGTGGAGCCATACTTGGCGCCGTTCAGGAGAATCATCCCTCCCCTCGGCATGATTGATATTTCTCCGATCGTTGCACTATTTGCACTGTCGTTTGCACAATACGGTGTAAGAATGGTCGTTTACTGGATTGCCCAATACCTGGCATAGAGGCATAGGAGCATAAATGAACATATATCAGCATTTTCGAAAAGAAGAATATCCATTTATCGATCAAGTGCTGCAGTGGAAGTCTGAAGCTGAAGAACGTTATTCTGTAAAACTCACCGATTTCCTTGATCCCCGGGAACAGGATATCGCTGAGAGCATGATTGGAAAAGGCTCGGAAGCTTCCCTGTCGTTCTGGGGAGGCTCTTCTTTTTCTGAGAGAAAGAGAGCCTTGATCTATCCATCCTATTTTCAGCCGGAAAAAACAGACTTTGAAATTACTGTACTGGAAGTGAACTATCCGACTAAGTTTGTAACGATCGAGCATCGGGACGTACTCGGTTCTCTGATGAACCTTGGAATGAAGAGAGGAAAGTTTGGCGATATTCTTCATAGCCAGGACAGGATGCAGATCATTGTTGCTGGGGATGTGAGTGACTTTGTCCGGCTTAACCTGGAACGGATTGGAAAAGCGGCGGTCAGACTGAAAGAAGTTTCAGAGCATGACCTCATTCTCTCTGAAGAGGCATATGAAGAGAAAGAAGGAACGGTTTCCTCATTGCGGCTCGATGTCGTTCTTTCCGAGATTTATGGCCTTTCCAGGTCCAAAATGAGCCCGCTCATTACCGGGTCTAAAGCCAAGGTCAACTGGAGGATCACAGAAGAGGCCTCGTTCCTAGTTGAACCAGGAGATTATTTATCGCTTAGGGGATATGGCCGCAGCAAACTGTTCGCAGTGGAAGGAAAAACAAAAAAAGACAGATGGCGGATAAGATACGGAATTTTACAATAAAGATGATACGGTCTAGAAGGAATGGCCTGACTATTGTCGAAACTAGGTTAGTAATAGAAAGCATCATTAGTGGAGGTGGCGGAAATGCCTTTAACACCATTGGATATTCATAATAAAGAGTTTACCCGTGGATTTCGCGGTTATAATGAAGATGAGGTCAATGATTTTCTTGACCAAGTCATAAAAGATTATGAATCAGTGATCCGTGAGAAAAGAGAATTGGAAGAAACAGTTGAAAATTTGGAAGAGAAGCTTTCCTATTTTAAAAATATTGAAGAAACGTTAAACAAATCGATTCTAGTTGCGCAGGAAACGGGTGAAGAGGTAAAGCGAAGCGCAACAAAAGAAGCGAGGCTGATCGTCAAGGAAGCGGAAAAAAATGCTGACCGCATAATTAATGAATCCCTTGCTAAATCCCGTAAGATCGCAATGGAGATTGAAGAACTTAAAAAGCAATCTTCTGTTTACCGCACACGATTCCGTATGCTCATTGAGGCACAGCTTGAAATGCTTAAAAATGAAGACTGGGATGCTCTTCAGCCAGCGGAACGCGGGGAAGAGTACGAACTGGAGATGAAATAGAACGCTTGACGTTTTTTCAACCAAAGCATATAATTTTTTAAAGATTATTATATTTGGCAACGATGAAAGGGAAAGTATGTAGAGTACCCATTTATTGCAAGCGAGCCGGTGATGGTGGAAGACCGGTAAATGGACTGTACAGAAGATCACCCCGGAGTTTCCCGGCTGAACCTATTAAAGTAAGCCTGGCGTTCGATCACGATACGATTTTAAAGCGGGTTTCTTCTTTAGGAACCTATTAGGGTGGTACCGCGGGTGGCCTTCTCGTCCCTTTACAGTGACGAGAAGGCCTTTTTTATATGCGTAGACATAGTTTGATTTGATTTTCGAGATGCAGGAGGAAAAATATGAATTACAAAGACACGTTATTAATGCCGAAAACAGAATTTCCGATGCGGGGCAACCTGCCGCAGCGGGAACCTGAAGTTCAAGCCAAGTGGGAAGAGATGGACATTTACAATAAAGTTCAGGAACATACAAATGGACGCCCTTCCTTTATTCTTCATGACGGACCTCCCTATGCAAATGGAGATATCCATGTAGGCCATGCGGAGAACAAAATCCTTAAAGATATGATCGTGCGTTATAAATCAATGTCGGGCTATCATGCACCATATGTTCCTGGCTGGGATACACATGGACTTCCAATTGAAACCGCCTTAACGAAGAGCGGAAAAGTAAAAAGAAAAGAGATGTCGGTTGCTGAATTCCGCAAGAAGTGTGAAGAGTATGCCCTCACTCAAGTAGACCGCCAGCGTAATCAGTTTAAACGGCTGGGAGTGCGAGGTGATTGGGAGAACCCTTATATTACTTTGAACAAAGCGTATGAAGCCCGTCAGATCGAAGTATTTGGCGAAATGGTGAAAAGAGGATTCATCTATAAAGGTTTAAAGCCTGTTTATTGGTCTCCTTCATCTGAATCGGCATTGGCGGAAGCGGAAATCGAATACTATGACAAGCGTTCGGCATCCATTTATGTAACATTCCAAGTAAAAGACGGGAAAGGTGTGCTCGACCAGGACGTCAGCATCGTCATCTGGACAACGACCCCATGGACGATTCCGGCAAACCTCGGTATCTCTGTTCATCCTGATCTTGACTATGTGGTTGTTGAAGCAGAAGGAAGAAAGCTTCTTGTAGCGCAAGCATTAGTCGAACAGCTTGAAAAAGAATTGGATTGGAAGGATGTCTCTGTTCTAAAGACCGTAAAAGGTAAAGAGCTGGAGTACATTGTTGCTCAGCATCCTTTTTATGACAGAGAATCCCTCGTTATGCTGGGTGACCATGTCACGACTGACGCAGGAACAGGGTGTGTCCATACGGCACCGGGGCACGGGGAAGATGACTTCCTTGTTGGTAAAAAGTATGGCCTTGATGTGCTTTGCCCCGTTGATGACCGCGGTGTGATGACAAGTGAAGCTCCTGGCTTTGAAGGTATCTTTTATGATGAAGCAAACAAACCAATCACAGAAAAACTTCAAGAAGCTGGTGCGTTGTTAAAACTATCGTTCATCACTCACTCCTACCCGCATGACTGGAGAACGAAGAAACCGGTAATCTTCCGTGCCACCGCTCAATGGTTTGCTTCCATTAAGGGAATGCGTGGAGAGATGCTTGATGCCATTAAAGAAGTCAACTGGATCCCAAACTGGGGTGAAACCAGGTTGTTCAACATGATCAAGGATCGTGAAGACTGGTGTATTTCAAGACAGCGTGCATGGGGTGTTCCGATCCCGGTCTTCTATGCTGAGAACGGTGAACCGATCATGACAGAAGAAACAATTGCCCACGTTGTTAAGTTGTTCCGCGAACACGGCTCCAATGTCTGGTTTGAACGTGATGCAAGAGAACTTCTGCCTGAAGGATTCACTTCCGAGCATAGTCCTAACGGACGTTTTACTAAAGAAACAGACATTATGGATGTTTGGTTTGACTCTGGTTCTTCCCACTGGAGCGTACTTGAAGAACGTGAAGATTTGTCCCGTCCGGCAGATCTTTATCTGGAAGGCTCTGACCAATACCGAGGCTGGTTTAATTCATCGCTTTCTACATCAGTAGCGATCACTGGGAAAGCTCCTTATCAATCAGTCCTCAGCCACGGCTTCGTTCTTGATGGTGAAGGAAGAAAAATGAGCAAGTCGATCGGGAACGTCATGGACCCGATTAAAGTGATGAATCAGCTTGGCGCAGACATTATCCGCCTATGGGTATCTTCTGTAGACTATCAGTCAGACGTCCGGGTCTCCGATGATATTCTTAAACAAGTGGCTGAAGTGTACCGTAAGATCCGTAACACGCTGCGTTTCTTGCTGGGTAATTTAAACGGTTTTGATCCAAAAGCCAACGCCGTACCTTTTGAAGAGCTTGGCAAGATTGATCAGTATATGCTGGTTAAACTCAATAAACTGACCGACCGGGTGAAGAGGGCGTATGACGAGTATCAATTCCTCACTGTATATAATGCGATCCATAACTTCTGTACAATCGACTTGTCCTCTTTCTATCTGGACATTGCAAAGGATACGCTTTATATTCAAGCAGAAGATGATATCAAACGCAGAAGCATCCAGACGGTTCTTTACGAGGCACTCGTGTCTATCACGAAACTGACGGCTCCGATTCTTGCCCACACGGCAGATGAAGTTTGGGACTATATCCCTGGAGTTACTGAGAAAAGTGTACAATTAACAAGTATGCCTGATACTGTGTCTTATTCTGGAGAAAACCAATTACTAAAAGATTGGGATCGATTTATGGATCTGCGTGATGAAGTTCTCAAAGCACTGGAAGAAGCGAGAAATGCGAAGGTCATCGGAAAATCTCTCACAGCATCCATCACTTTGTATCCTTCAGAAAATGTGAAGACTTGGCTTGAAGGGGTAGAAGACCTCAATAAGCTATTCATCGTGTCTGAAGCGGTAATCGGCGGCACAAAAAACGAAGCTCCTGAAGGCGCAGCACAATACGAACATCTGGCTGTTGCTGTTAAACCAGCTGAAGGTGAAACGTGTGAGCGCTGCTGGGTTGTTACACCCGAAGTCGGTTCTGATGAGAAACATCCAACCCTCTGTGCATCATGTGCTGAGATTGTAGCTGAAAACTACAAAAATTAAATGTTTCATCTTTGCTGAAGCAAAAGAGCTGTACTTCTCAGCCTGTAATTAACAGGTTGAGGGGAGCAGTTCTTTTTTTATTGTCTGCTTTTCATCGGACATTCACCTTATCTCTTGTTCAGCAATAAAGTAAAGTCAAGGGGGCGCGCGCGAATGGAACGTCTATTAGACAGGGAGAACGCATCATTATTGCCAGTCGGTTGGAAAAGGGAGGCTTTCCTGGCTTTTCATCAAAAAATGATCGATCAAGAGCGTAAGTTTCCTTGCATTCCTGCGATACAAGGCTATCAGCTGAATCATATACGTTTTGGTTTCGCGCCTGCACCCGAACATGAAAAAGCACCAGCTGTTTTTGCACGTTTGCTGGAGTCCTATGGTTCGTGTTCACGTGAAACCGGCGATTATTCTGCACTGGTTGTATTCTTTCATTCTCTCTCTGGCCCGGGTGCAGGAGCAAAGAACGTGGCAGCTTACGAGAACATTTTCTGGGATCTTATGATCAGAACCCATAAGATGGACAAAGAACCTTGGCCTGTTCATATTTCTCCAGATCCAGAGGATAGGACATGGGAATTCTGCTTCGGTCAGGAACAATACTTTGTATACTGCGGAACACCGGCACACGAAAGAAGGTACAGCCGTTACTTTCCTTGCTTCATGCTCGCTCTTACCCCTCGATGGGTGCTTTCCCGTTTTAATGAGGATAAAAAAAGGGCAGACAAAATGTCAGATTGGATCAGGAGCAGGCTGTTATCTTATGATACTGCGCCGATTCATCCTGAATTAAAAAAGTATGGGGATGAAGATAATAAAGAATGGAAGCAATATTATTTAAGGGATAACGAAACAGCCGCATCCGTTTGTCCATTTCATCATCTGCGGGGGAACGGCCCGCAACCTAACAATGGCAACTGATGTAATGGGCGGAAAGAGGCAGGCAGAACTCTGCTTTTTTCTATGCACAACAGGAATCCAAACTCAATTTAATTCACGCTTTAGATTGTGCTCGGCCTTCTGCCTGTGCTAAAATTTGAAAGTACAAACTTAGGAATCGGAGGAAACAAAGTGTATTATTATCTTCTGGCGCTTTTGGTGCTTGGCCTCGACCAGGTGACAAAATGGTGGATCGTTAAAAACATGAATTATGGACAAAGTATAACCGTGATCGAAAATGTTTTTTACATAACCTCACATCGGAATAGAGGAGCTGCCTTCGGTATACTTCAAAATCAGATGTGGTTTTTTATCATCATTACGATTGCTGTTATTGCAGCAGTGATCTATTATATGCAAAAGCATGCGAAACACCAGCCGTTGCTGCGCACAGCACTTGGCCTTGTTCTCGGCGGTGCCACTGGAAACTTTTTGGACCGCATCATCAGAAAGGAAGTCGTTGACTTTCTTGACGTTAAGATATCGAGCTATAATTATCCGATTTTTAATGTAGCCGATTCAGCACTTGTAGTCGGTGTTATATTGATTTTTATTCAAACATTAATGGAAAGCAAGAATAAGAAGGAGAACATGAATGGAGCACATCGAGGTTAAGATAGACGAAGATTACCAATCCGAGCGGATCGACAAGGTGGTAACTTCTATTGAATTAGACTGGTCACGGTCTCAAGTTCAAAACTGGGTGAAAGACGGTTTGGTAACGGTCAACGGAAAGACAGTCAAAACCAACTACAAATGCAATGCCGGTGACGTTATTTCGATCACAATTCCTGATCCGACCATCTTGGATGTTGTAGCTGAAGAAATGGATCTGGATATTGTTTATGAAGATTCAGATGTGCTTGTAGTGAACAAGCCAAGAGGAATGGTGGTTCATCCGGCTCCTGGCAATTATTCAGGCACGCTCGTTAATGGGCTCATGGCTCACTGCAACGATTTATCGGGAATAAACGGAGTGCTGCGCCCAGGCATCGTGCACCGTATTGATAAGGATACCACTGGACTGTTGATGGTTGCTAAAAACGACATGGCCCATGCATCTCTTGTGAGCCAGTTAAAGGCAAAGACAACAACAAGAAAATACAAAGCCATTGTTCACGGTGTGATGCATCATGACAAGGGAACGATTGATGCACCGATCGGAAGAGACAAGAGTGACCGTCAAAAGATGACGGTCACAGATGAAAACAGCAGAGATGCTGTAACCCATTTCAATGTCCTGGAAAGATTCAATGATTTTACACTGGTGGAATGCCAGCTGGAAACCGGCAGAACACATCAGATTCGTGTACATCTGAAATATATCGGCTTTCCTCTTGCCGGCGATCCGAAGTACGGCCCCAAAAAGACACTGGATATCAATGGACAAGCCCTGCATGCTGGTCTGCTAGGCTTTGTACATCCGCGCACGAAAGAATATATGGAATTTGAAGTTCCACTTCCAGATGATATGGAACAGCTGCTCGACAATCTTCGACGGAAAATGGGTTGACAGGTTATCTTCTTTCTGTAATAATGAAACCAAATGAATAGTCCTTTAACGACAGTCCCGTGAGGCTGAGAAGGAAAACGGATTTAGGCTTATGGCCTAACTATGTCCTCTCACCATATGGGTGAGAGGAATTTTTTATGGGCCGTTTTCAAAGGATGATTGTAACATATCCTATAAAGAAGAAGGTGAGCAGGTCATGCAAAAGGCAGTCATTATGGACGATCAGGCGATTCGCCGGGCATTGACAAGAATTGCCCATGAGATTATTGAGCGAAACAAAGGGATTGAAAATGTCGTACTCGTTGGCATTAAAACCAGGGGTGAATATTTGGCAAAACGTCTCGCTGAGCGGATCCAGAACATCGAAGGAAAACCGGTTAATGTCGGTGACATCGATATCACTCTTTACCGCGATGATCTCAAAGTAAAGACTGAGAATCTTGAACCCGAGTTAAAAGGAACCGATATTCCTGCAGATATTACCAATAAGAAAGTCATACTAGTGGACGATGTTCTGTTCACAGGACGAACAGTTAGAGCGGCGATGGACGCGGTTATGGACATCGGGCGCCCTGCGTCCATTCAGCTGGCTGTCCTCATCGACAGAGGTCATCGTGAGCTGCCGATCCGGGCTGACTTCGTTGGGAAGAATGTACCAACATCAAATACAGAAATTATTTCTGCTTCCGTAGCGGAAGTCGATGGAGCGGATGAAGTTTCCATCCACGAAAAAAGCAAATAAAGAACGTCCCTTTAAATCGAGTCCAGAGAGGCTAGCAAGGGAGGTTTGGATGACAGGCTGCAGCATCAGGCAGATCTGTGTATTCAGCACAACCTCCTTAACTTGCAAAGGAGGTATTTTTTATGGGTAAAAACAAAAACGAAAATACAAATCAACAGGACACAACCCAGGCAGTGCTTGATGTCCGGGATGTACCTAAACTTCATCAATGGATCACATTGAGCCTTCAGCATCTGTTTGCCATGTTTGGTGCGACAGTACTTGTCCCCTTCCTGGTGAAACTGGATCCCGGCGTTGCACTGGTTTCCAGCGGCCTTGCCACACTGGCTTACTTGCTTGTAACGAAAGGCCAAATCCCTGCTTATCTTGGTTCTTCCTTTGCGTTCATTTCACCGATCATTGCTGTAAAAACCCTCGGAGGGCCAGAAGCAGCGATGGTGGGAAGTTTCCTTGCAGGTCTTGTTTACGGTGCTGTGGCGCTGATCATTAAGACGAGCGGTCTGAAATGGCTGATGAGAATCATGCCTCCTGTAGTCGTCGGCCCTGTTATCATCGTGATTGGACTGGGACTCGCCAATACAGCGGTTAAAATGGCGATGAACAATCCGCATACGAACGAATACAGTCTGTCCTACTTCACAGTTGCACTGTTCACACTGGCTGTCACAATTATATGCTCGATGTATTTAAAAGGAATTTTTGGAATCATCCCGATCCTGATCGGCATCATTGCAGGCTACCTCTTCGCATTATCAAGGGGTATGGTGGATCTGTCGAAAGTAAAACAAGCCAGCCTGATCGACGCACCTGATTTTATGTTCCCGTTTGTATCCTACACCCCGCACTTTTCCTGGTCTATCGCTTTGATTATGATGCCGGTGGCCACAGTGACGATTGCGGAGCATATCGGGCACCAGCTGGTCCTGAGCAAGGTTGTAGGAAGAAATTTTCTAGAAAAACCGGGACTGCACCGATCCATTCTTGGTGACGGAATCGGAGTAATGATCGGATCTTTTATCGGAGGGCCGCCAGTGACCACTTACGGTGAAAACATCGGTGTCCTTGCCATCACAAGAGTGTTCTCTGTGTTTGTCATCGGGGGAGCAGCCGTAACGGCCATCTGCTTCGGCTTTTCAGGAAAGGTTACGGCGCTGATCAGCTCTGTACCAACCCCTGTCATGGGAGGTGTTTCCATTCTGCTATTCGGGATTATCGCCTCTTCAGGCCTTAGAATGCTTATCGACAATCAAATTGATTTTGGCAACAAACGAAACCTGATCATCGCCTCCGTTATCCTGGTCACAGGGATCGGCGGAGCAGTCCTACAGTTTACCGAAACACTGCAGGTCGCGGGAATGGCGCTTGCCACTTTAATCGGTGTGTTCTTAAACCTGATTCTCCCAGGCCGTGATGAAGATTCTGAATTGCTGAATAAAATGTTTGGAGTATCCGAGAAAGACCCAGCTGCATAATGAACACCTTTTAACTGAGTCCGAGAGACTTAGAAGGGTGAAACCGGCAGAAAGAGCGTACACGCTTTTTCAAGTCTGGCCACACCCTGACCAAAACCGTCAGGGTGTTTTTTTAGAAAAAACAAGGAGCTGATCCTATGAAACACTTACTAACGATGAAAGATCTGTCTGTGATCGAGATCGAACAGATCCTGCATGATGCACACGCGTTTGCCAAGGGAGAAAAATGGAAGCCTGAAGGCCAGACATTCGCAGCCAACCTGTTTTTTGAACCCAGTACGAGAACAAGAATGAGTTTTGAAGCTGCTGAACGAAAATTAGGGCTTGACGTACTGAATCTTGACTGTGGCTTTTCAAGCACATTGAAAGGGGAATCCCTGTACGACACAGTGAGAACGCTTGAAGAGGTCGGTGCTGCGGCAGCTGTCATCCGGCACAGCAAGGACCGGTATTTTGATGAACTGGCCGGCAGAGTAAGAATTCCGATCATCAACGCGGGGGACGGATGTGGAAACCATCCTACTCAGTCTTTGCTGGACTTGCTGACCATCCAGCAGGAATTTATTGTCCTCCAAGGATTAAAGGTAGTGATTGTTGGAGACATCCGGCATAGCCGCGTTGCAAAATCGAATGCCGAAATCCTTGACCGGCTGGGCGCAAAAGTAGCCTTTTCCGGTCCAAAAGAATGGTATGACGAGGAAACGGCTGAAAATCGTTACCTAACCATGAATGAAGCCGTTGAAACAGCAGATGTCCTCATGCTTCTCAGAATTCAGCATGAACGCCATGAAAGCAAAAGCGGAATGACTTCAGAACTGTATCATAACCGTTACGGTCTCACTGTGGAACGTGAAAAAATAATGAAAGACCACGCGATCATCATGCATCCGGCTCCTGTAAACCGGGGGGTGGAAATAGCGGATGAACTTGTGGAATGCAGTCGTTCGCGCATCTTTAAGCAGATGAACAATGGTGTGTTTATCAGAATGGCAGTCCTCAAATGGGCGCTGGAAACCAATTCAAAGGAGGAAGTTCAAAATGGGCATCTTGTTAAAGGGTGGTAAAGTACTTACAGGAAATAACGAACAAATGGTACAGGATATTTTGATCGAGGGGAAAAGGATCTCTGATTTGGGGAATCTGATTCCAGAAGAAGGCCATAACGTGATTGATGTCTCAGGTAGACTGATCACTCCAGGGCTGATCGATCTGCATATTCATTTGCGTGAGCCTGGCGGTGAACATAAAGAAACGATTGAAACGGGAACAAGAGCCGCAGCGAGAGGCGGGTTTACGACAGTTGCCGCCATGCCAAACACCAAACCGGTACCGGACAATGCGGAACAGATTCAATGGGTGAATGAAAAGATCAAAGAAACAGCTTCTGTCCGAGTGCTGCCTTATGCTTCGATTACAATCAGGCAAGCAGGCAAGGAACTTACCGATTTTGAAGCATTAAAACAGAATGGTGCATTTGCCTTCACTGATGACGGGGTGGGAGTTCAGTCAGCCGACATGATGCTGCAGGCGATGACGAAGGCCAAACAGAATGAGGCAGTCATTGTTGCTCACTGTGAAGAAAATACACTGATCCACAAAGGCTCGGTACATAAAGGAGCTTTTGCCCAAACCCATGGATTAAATGGAATACCTTCCGTATGTGAAGCGGTACAGATCGCAAGGGATGTTCTCCTCGCTGAGGCAACAGGAGCGCGTTACCACGTCTGCCATGTAAGCACGAAGGAATCCGTCCGTGTGATTAAAGATGCGAAAGCTGCTGGGATTAAAGTAACGGCTGAAGTCACACCACATCACTTGCTGCTGTGTGATGAAGATATTCCTGGATTGGACACCAACTATAAAATGAATCCTCCTCTTAGAGGGAGTGACGACAGAAAAGCGCTGATCGAAGCGTTTAAATCCGGAATTATCGATTTTCTCGCGACTGACCACGCGCCTCACAGCAAGGATGAGAAAGACCAGGGAATGGAGCTGGCTCCGTTCGGCATCGTCGGCCTGGAGACAGCCTTCCCGCTGCTTTATACCAACCTTGTTCAAACCGGGGTGATGACGCTGCAAGAGCTGGTTGACGGTTTTACACGTAAGCCTGCTGAAGCGTTTGAGCTTCCATATGGAACATTAGAGCTTGGAGCAGTTGCCGACTTGACGGTCATCGACTTAGAGCATGAAGAAAAAATTGATCCAGACCGGTTTGCATCAAAAGGTAAGAATACGCCGTTTTCCGGATGGAGCTGTAAAGGCTGGCCCGTACTGACATTTGTAGAAGGAAGCATTAAGTATGAAAAGGAGAGTGTGAACGCATGAAACGGATTCTTATTTTAGAAGACGGCACCGAATTTCATGGTGAAGGATTTGGGAGTGCAGAGGAAAAAGATGGCGAAGTAGTCTTCAATACAGGGATGACAGGATATCAGGAGATCTTGTCCGATCCTTCCTACTGCGGACAGATCGTAACACTGACCTACCCGCTGATCGGAAATTATGGTGTCAACCGCCAGGATTTTGAATCCATCTCTCCAGCCATTCATGGACTGATCGTGAATGAAGCATGTGCACTGCCGAGCCACTACCAGTCACTTGGAACGCTTGATGAACTTTTAAAAGCTAAAAACATACCGGGATTAATGGGGATTGACACTAGAAAACTCACCCGGTTAATCCGAAAACACGGGACCCTAAGAGGTAAGATCGTTTCAGCTGATTCTGATACTTGTGCCATTGTAGAGGAGCTTAAAAATGCCCCGCTCAGAACCGACCATGTTCAATCGGTTTCAACGAGAACTCCTTATCATCTGCCGAATACAGGACGAAGGGTAGTTGTTGTGGATTATGGCGCAAAAAGCGGAATCTTGAGAGAATTATCACAGCGCAGCTGCGATGTGATCGTAGTTCCTTACAATACAAGAGCAGAAGAGATTATACTGCTTAATCCGGATGGCATCCTTTTAAGCAATGGCCCCGGGAATCCGAAAGATGTACCGGAAGCCCTCGGAATGATCAACACCATTCTTGAAGAGGAAATTCCGCTGTTTGGAATCTGTCTCGGACACCAGCTGTTCGCACTGGCCATTGGTGCAAATACAGAAAAACTGAAATTTGGACACCGCGGATCCAACCATCCTGTTAAAGATCTTCAGACAGGCAAAATAGAACTGACGGCACAGAACCATGGGTATACCGTCAGCCCGGAAACGCTCGAAGGAACAGAGCTTGAGTTAACGCATATTGCTGTAAATGACGGAACAGTCGAAGGGTTGGGACATAAAGTGAAACCTGCATTTTCTGTCCAATACCATCCTGAAGCCTCACCGGGGCCGATGGATGCCAATCCGCTATTTGAAAAGTTCATGAACATGATGGAAACCGCTAAGGAAGAGGGGAAAGAAATATGCCTAAACGCTTAGATATTAAAAAAATACTTGTAATCGGATCAGGTCCGATTGTCATCGGACAAGCTGCAGAATTCGACTATGCCGGCACACAGGCTTGCCAGGCATTAAAGGAAGAAGGCTATGAGGTAATCCTTGTCAATTCCAATCCGGCAACAATTATGACCGATACTTCTATCGCAGACAAAGTTTTCATCGAACCGCTTACCGTTCCTTTCGTCAGCAGGATTATCCGGCAGGAACGCCCTGACGGACTTCTTGCGACGCTTGGAGGTCAAACAGGGCTTAACCTGGCTGTCGAACTGTCTGAGAGCGGAATTCTTGAAGAATGCTCTGTTGAACTGCTTGGAACGACATTGACAAGCATTCAGCAGGCGGAAGATCGTGAACTTTTCAGAACGCTGATGAACGAATTAAACGAACCGGTTCCTGAGAGTGAAATCATCCGTTCGTATGAGGAGGCAGTCGCTTTTACTGCTGAAGTTGGCTATCCGGTAATCATCCGCCCTGCGTTCACGCTTGGCGGGACAGGCGGCGGAATTGCCGGAAATGAAGAAGAATTAAAGGAGATCGTAACGAGCGGGCTCCTGGCAAGCCCTGTACACCAGGTGTTGCTTGAAAAGAGCATCGCAGGCTTTAAAGAGATCGAATATGAAGTGATGCGGGACAGCAATGATACGTCCATTGTGGTCTGCAACATGGAGAACATCGACCCTGTTGGAATCCATACGGGTGATTCTATTGTAGTAGCACCAAGCCAGACACTAAGTGACAGAGATTACCAGCTTTTAAGAAACGCGTCCCTAAAGATCATTCGTGCTTTGAAGATCGAGGGCGGCTGCAATGTACAGCTTGCTCTTGATCCAGACAGCAGCAGCTATTACATCATTGAAGTAAATCCGAGGGTCAGCCGGTCATCGGCGCTCGCATCAAAAGCTACAGGCTATCCAATCGCCAAAATCGCAGCGAAAATCGCTGTCGGATATACACTTGATGAAATTAAAAACCCAGTAACCGGCTCTACCTATGCCAGTTTTGAACCAGCGCTCGATTATATCGTGACAAAGATTCCTCGCTGGCCGTTCGATAAGTTCGAAGGAGCCAACCGTAAGCTCGGTACTCAAATGAAAGCTACCGGAGAGGTCATGGCCATCGGAAGAAATCTGGAAGAGTCGTTGCTGAAAGCGGTCCGATCCCTCGAAACGAAGTGCTATCATCTTGAAATCAGCAACCCTAAGCAGACTAGAGAGGAACTGATTCCGGTGCTCGCAACCGCCGACGATGAGCGTTTATATCATATCGCACAAGCCTTAAGGATCGGAATGACAGTAAGGGAAATCTGGGAGATTACAAAAATTGATGTCTTCTTCCTGGAGAAGATCAAAGGGATCATCGACCTCGAACAGAAGGTTCTTAACAACGTTGGAGATCTCGGCCTGCTGCGTTCTGCAAAAGAAAAAGGCTTCAGTGATGTATGGCTGTCTAAAGCGTGGAACATGGCGGAAAAGGATCTTTATGACCTTCGATCGGAGAAGAACATCAAGCCCGTTTATAAGATGGTGGACACTTGCGCGGCTGAGTTCGAGTCTGAAACACCGTATTACTATGGGACGTATGCTGAGGAAAACGAATCGTTGCGAACAGAAAAAGAAAGTGTGCTCGTACTTGGTTCCGGCCCCATTCGGATCGGGCAAGGCATTGAGTTTGACTATGCGACGGTGCATACGGTTTGGGCGATCAAAGAAGCGGGCTATGAAGCGATTATTATCAACAATAATCCAGAAACGGTGTCGACAGATTTCAGCACGTCTGACAAACTGTATTTTGAGCCATTAACCGTAGAAGAAGTGATGCATGTCATCGATCAAGAGAAGCCAAAAGGAGTCATTGTCCAGTTTGGCGGCCAGACAGCGATCAATCTTGCGGATGCTCTGCATGAGCGGGGAGTAGCCATCCTTGGAACCTCACTTGACAACATGGACAGAGCAGAAGACAGAGACCGTTTTGAACAGGCGATGAAAGAACTGAACATCCCTCAGCCTGATGGAGAAACCGCATTTTCTGTCAAAGAAGCACAAGTTATCGCAGAGAGAATCGGCTACCCGGTCCTCGTAAGGCCGTCCTATGTTTTGGGAGGCAGGGCGATGGAGATCGTCTATAAGGAAAAAGAACTTCTTCAATACATGGAGAACGCTGTAAGGGTGAATCCTGAGCATCCTGTATTGATCGACCGTTATCTTGAGGGCAAGGAAGTAGAGGTTGACGCGATCTCTGACGGAAAGGATGTTTTCATCCCTGGAATCATGGAGCACATTGAACGTGCAGGCGTTCACTCTGGAGACTCCATTGCTGTCTACCCGCCTCAGCGATTAACGCCTGAACAGAAAGAAAAAATAATTGAACGAACGATTTCAATGGCAAGAGGTCTGGGGATCGTGGGTCTTCTTAACATCCAGTTCGTGCTGCATGGAGAAGAAGTCTATGTACTTGAAGTCAATCCAAGATCAAGCCGAACCGTTCCATTCTTGAGCAAGATTACTGGCATCCCGATGGCAAACCTGGCAACGAAGGTCATTCTTGGAACGTCATTAAGTGAGCTCGGCTATCCTACGGGCTACGCTCCTGAAAAACAAGAAGTATTCGTCAAAGTCCCTGTATTCTCCTTTGCGAAGCTCCGCAGAGTAGATACGTACCTTAGCCCGGAAATGAAATCCACCGGAGAAGTTATGGGAAGAGATAATACCCTTCAAAAAGCGTTGTATAAGGGATTAGTCGCTTCCGGAATGAAAATACCAACCTATGGATCTGTCCTCTTCACGGTGGCGGACAAGGACAAGCCTGAAGCTCTGCGTTTGATGAAGCGATTCTATGAAATCGGCTATACCATCATGGCTACTGAGGGTACAGCCAAATATCTCGAAGAACAAAAGATTCCTGTTACTGTCGTCCATAAAATCGGCAGCCGGGAAAGAAACCTTCTGGACATCATCCGTCAAGGGGAAGCACAATTTGTCGTCAATACATTAACGAAAGGAAAAATGCCTGCACGTGATGGCTTCAGGATCAGAAGGGAATCCTCCGAGAACGGCGTCGTGTGCTTAACGAGCCTGGATACCGCTGAAGCTTTGCTTGAAGTGTTGGAATCTTTAACCTTTACAGCGAGACAGATGCCTGCCTTTGAAAAGGATCGTGTTTTAGTATGAGAAAAGAGATGGTAAGTGTAGTTTCCCAAAAAGAAATCGCCCGAAATATTTTTGAACTGAAAGTAAAGGGGGATGTCGTATCAGATATGACATCTCCGGGCCAGTTCGTCCATATGAGAGTGAGCGACTCCTTCCAGCCGCTCCTTAGAAGACCGATCTCGATCTGTGACGTGGATCTGACAAGCCGAACACTGACAATGCTCTATCGAAAAGAAGGAGCAGGTACCTCGCTGCTCAGTGAAAAAAAAGACGGGGACATGATTGACCTGCTCGGACCATTGGGCAACGGGTTCCCTCTTGACGCACTTGCAGAAGGCAAGACAGCACTTCTTGTCGGAGGAGGAATCGGAGTGCCTCCATTGTATTACCTGGCGAAACAATTACAAAAGCGGGGGATCAAGGTCATCTCCGTCCTCGGCTTCCAATCTTTCGAAGACGCCTTTTACAAAGAAAAATTTGAAGCGGTGGGTGAAGTTTTCATATCGACTGTAGATGGATCTCAAGGGTGTAAAGGATTCGTGACGGACGTCATTAAAAGCCATTCGTTTACCTATGATTTGCTGTATTCCTGCGGACCGTCTGTCATGCTTAAAGCACTGGAGCAGCAGGTTCCGTCGGCCAGCGGATACTTCTCTTTGGAAGAGCGGATGGGGTGCGGCATCGGAGCATGTTTTGCCTGTGTCTGCCATGTGAACGGAGGGCTTCCTTCTGACTATGTAAAAGTCTGCAGCAACGGTCCGGTATTTCCAATCGGTGAGGTGGTATTATGAACAGGCTGTCAATAAGTCTTCCTGGTCTTGAGATGAAGAATCCGATCATGCCCGCTTCCGGCTGTTTTGGATTCGGCCGTGAATATGCGGGGTTTTATGATCTGTCGGTTCTTGGGGCTGCTGCCATTAAAGCAGCCACCGCCGAAGCAAGGTTTGGCAACCCCACTCCGCGGGTGGCGGAAACCCATAGCGGGATGCTAAATGCGATAGGATTGCAGAATCCCGGGGTAGACAAGATCATGGAGAAGGAGCTGCCGTTCCTTAAATCCTACAACATTCCGATCGTTGCCAATATCGCAGGATCCAGGGATGAGGATTATTGTGAAGTGGCAAGAAAACTTTCTTCCCATCCCCAAGTTTCTGTACTGGAGCTGAACATATCGTGTCCGAATGTAAAAGAAGGCGGGATCCAGTTTGGAACCGATCCAAAAACAGCAGCGGAGCTTACAAAAAAAGTGAAATCCGTTTCGTCCAAACCGGTCTACGTCAAACTGTCTCCTAACGTGTCCAATATTTCGGAGATGGCAAAAGCGGTCGAAGAAGCAGGGGCGGACGGACTTTCCATGATCAATACTCTTCTTGGGATGAGGATTGATCTGAAAACGAGGAAACCCATACTCGCCAACAAAACGGGGGGCTTATCCGGACCTGCGATAAAACCGGTTGCCATCCGAATGATTCATGAGGTGAGCCAGGCCGTCTCTATCCCGATCATCGGCATGGGGGGAGTAACCTGCGCTGAAGATGTGATCGAATTTATGCTTGCGGGTGCCTCCGCAGTTGCGATTGGAACAGCGAACTTTGTGGATCCGCTGATCTGTCCGGATATTATCTCTAAATTGCCGGAGCTGCTTGATCATATGAACGTGAACCATATCAGTGAATTAATCGGAGGGAGCTGGAAGGAATGCGAAGTCCCATCATTATCGCGCTAGATTTTCCTGGAAAAAAAGAAGTTGAATCATTCATTGAGCCTTTTGAGGGACAGCCAGTCTGGGTAAAGGTCGGGATGGAACTGTTCTATGAGGTAGGGCCGGATTTGATCTCCATCTTAAAAGAAAAACAGTTTAAGATCTTTCTTGATCTTAAGCTCCATGACATCCCGACAACCGTGCACAAAGCGATGAAACGAATCGCCGGTTTGGAAGCCGATATGGTTAATGTTCATGCAGCGGGCGGAACAGCTATGATGAAAGCGGCCATTGAAGGCCTGAATGAGGGAACAAGAAATGAAAAAAGGCCGCTCTGCATTGGTGTGACCCAGCTGACAAGCACATCGTCTCAAATGCTGAGGGATGAACTGCTCATCCATGAACCGATGCAGAATACGGTCAGCCATTATGCGTCCCTTGCCAGGGATAGCGGCCTTGATGGAGTAGTATGTTCCCCTCTTGAAGTGCCGCAGATCAAGAAGGTATGCGGAAGCGCTTTTCTAGCCGTAACACCTGGAATCAGGCTTGCGGGTGATGATAAGAACGATCAAAAAAGAACGGCCGATCCAGCGGCTGCCCAACAGCTCGGATCCGATTTTATCGTAGTGGGAAGAAGCATTACTCAATCTCTTGATCCATTGCAAACCTATCTAAACATCGAAAAAGAATGGGGGCTTCAACATGAAACAACAAATAGCTAAAGATCTGCTCTCTATCGAAGCGGTAACTCTTTCGGTAGAACATCCGTATACATGGTCTTCCGGAATGAAATCTCCCATCTATTGCGACAACCGCCTGACTCTGTCCTATCCGGAAGTCCGCAGCAGAATTGCGGAAGGATTAAAAGAACTCGTCCTGAATCATTATCCGGACGCGGACATGATTGCGGGAACAGCGACTGCCGGCATTCCTCATGCGGCTTTGCTTGCAGACCGCCTAAGCCTGCCTATGAGCTATGTGCGCAGCAGCGCAAAGTCCCATGGAAAAGGCAAGCAGATTGAGGGAAAAGCGGAAGCTTCCATGAATGTCGTTGTTGTTGAAGACTTGATCTCAACGGGTGGAAGTGTTATTTCTGCAGTGAAGGCATTAAGAGATGCAGGCTGCAATGTTCTTGGTGTAGTGGCTGTTTTTTCCTATGAACTCGTGAAAGGTTTTGACAACCTTGCTGATCATAAAATAAACGTGCAAACTCTAACCGATTTTAGTACATTAATAGAAACAGCCTCGGTGGAAGGCTATATTTCTAAAAAGGATCTCTCGCATTTGCTGCGCTGGAAGGAAAATCCGGAAAACTGGCTTCAAAACGCATAGCGAGATTGCGGAAGGAGCGCTTCTTTTATGAGGAAGATGAACGGTGAAGAGTTTGATGAATTGGTAGCTTTTTTTGATGGGATGGCACGTACGTCCTGGCTTGGCGAAGTCCATGATCAATTAAAAGAAAAAACCGGTTCCTGGAAAGATAAAAAAGTTTTGGATGTCGGCTGCGGGACAGGAAGGCTGCTGCTCCGCGGAGCTGACGAAGCGACCCAGCTTACAGGTGTTGACCTCTCATCCGAGATGATTATAGCAAGTGCTCAAAATTTCTTTTTTCATAACCGAAGTGAAAAGGGTGAATTCGTAGTCGGTGATGCGTGTGACTTGCCGTTTACCGATGATCGTTTTGATGTGGCGCTGTCTACATGTGTAATGTTCCTGCTTCCAGAGCCTGACAAAGGGATTCAAGAGATGATCAGGGTTCTAGGAAACGGCGGGGTGCTTGGCATGCTGAACCCATCTTCGAAGATGAGTCAAATGGAAGCCTTCCGCTTTTGCAAGGATCATGGCATTTCAGGTTTTGAGCAGACAGCTATGCTGAAATGGGCGAATGTCTCTACCCGAAGGCATCGCTATACTTCGGATGAACTGACAACCCTTCTGCAGGGCCTCAGTATGAAGGAAGTTACTCACTATGAGGTACTTGATGGGTTGGCAATCATTACAACAGCAAAAAAATAACCAGGCACACCTGGTTATTTTTTTAATTTTAACAGCTGATCTTCGTCCGGGGTAACATAGAGGGTCTGCTGCTGATCATAGATAACGAAGCCCGGTTTTGCACCTGATGGCTTTTTCACATGCCGGATCAGCGTGTAATCAACCGGAACGGAGCCGGAATGCCTGGCTTTGCTGAAGTAAGCGGCTAGCCCGGCAGCTTCCAAAAGAGCCGTTTCACTGATTTCTTCGCTTTTTATAACCACATGGGAACCTGGGATGTCTTTCGTATGAAGCCACGTTTCATTTTGCCGTGAAGCTTTAAACGTAAGATAATCATTCTGTTTATTATTTTTGCCGACGAGGATGGTCAAGCCGTCTGTGGATTGGTACGTTTCCAGCACAGGCTTCTCATTTTTTTTTGCTTTCTGCTGTTTTCGTCTTTTGACATAGCCCTGCTCTTCCAGTTCTTCTCTGATGCCGGCCACATCTCTGACAGAAGCAGATTCCATCTGCTGGATCAAACTTTCAAAATACAGAAGGTCTTCACTCGCTTTTTTCAGCTGTTCATCAATAAAAGCCACTGAATTTTTCAGCTTATTGTACTTTTTAAAATAGGCTTGTGCGTTCTCAGATGGGCCTTTCAACGGATCCAGCTGAATTTCCAGCTGTTGCTGATCCTCCTCGTAAAAATTCGTTACTTCAATTTTCTTCTGTCCTTTTTTCACCATATAAAGATGAGCGGTCAACAGTTCTCCCAGCACTTTAAACTTTTCGGCTTTTTCGGTGTCGGCGAGTGATGCTTTCAGCTTCTTAATTTTTTTTGCTATTTTTTCATGTTCGTTATGCAGCAATTTTTCCAAATCTGCGGCTTGCTGTTTTACTCTGTCCCGTTCGGCCTTGCCATAATAAAAGCGGTCAAGAAGCTCTCCCACTGTTGGAAATTCCTTCTTTTCCCCTTTTAAGTGAGTGAGATCAGTAACAGAAAAGTATTCTTTCCCATCGGCAAAGACCATCTGCGGGGTATAATGACCGCTCTGAAACTTCTCCATCATATCGGTAAATGATGCAGAGAGGGAATCTTTCGTGGCCAGTCCGGCCCGGAAGGTGATCTCCCTGCCGATGAGCGGAGAGATTCCACTGTAATGCTGTACGATCTGCCGGTCAACCTTTCCTTCGTTCCATTTTATTTTCCGGATGAAACCTTCTGCCGTTTCTGTGAGCGGAGATTGTTTTTCCTGGGGTGGAGGAGATACGTATGTTTGCCCGGGCAGCAGTGTTCTGTATCGATTCAGTGAAGGAGGGATGTGCTTGATGCAGTCAACAATCGCACCGTTCTTATCTTCTACCAGAATAATATTGCTGTGGCGTCCCATAATTTCGATGATCAGCGTTTTATAGGCGATATCACCGATTTCATCTCTGTTTTTTACTTTGATGTGGATGATCCTTTCCAGATCGATCTGTTCGATCGACTGGATTACAGCACCTTCCATATGCTTTCTCAGGAGCATGCAGAACATGGGAGGGACCGAAGGATGATCATACGTCTTTGCCGTCAGCTGTACCCTGCTGAATGACGGATTAGCCGATAGCAATAGTTTATGGTTTTTTCCGCCTGCTCTTATCGTAAACAGCAGGTCAGTTTTGTCAGGCTGATAAATTTTTGTGATTTTTCCGGATTGCAGTGTATTTTTTATTTCCGCTGTTGCTGCTCTAGTAACGATTCCATCAAAACTCATAGTTTCACCTCTGTTTCTCTCTTCATCAGTATAGCATTATTGAGGACATGCCTGCATATAAATGGCTATATACGTTATAAGGCAGAGGTGGAGAAATGAATTGGTATGAGCTATCGAAGGAAGATGTTGAACGCCTGACCAACAGCAGCCTGCAGAAAGGCCTTAGTGAAAAGGAAAGCCAGAAAAAGCTGAAGGCAGCAGGTTATAATCAGCTTCAGGAAGGAAAGAAACCGTCGTCGATTCTCGTTTTTTTCGCACAGTTCAAAGATTTCATGGTGCTCGTTCTTTTAGCCGCCACATTATTATCAGGCCTGCTTGGTGAGTACCTTGATGCGATTGCGATTATTCTCATCGTGATCATGAATGGAATTTTAGGATTTATTCAGGAAAGGAAAGCGGAAAAGTCGCTTTCCGCATTGCGTGAATTGTCTGCTCCTTCTGCACTTGTGATGAGAAACAGCAGCTGGGTATCGATTTCTGCGAAAGAGCTCGTTCCTGGCGACGTCATAAAACTTTCTGCTGGAGACCGGGTCGGTGCAGACATACGGATGGTCTCGGCAAGGGGCCTATATATTGAGGAATCTGCCCTGACCGGGGAATCCGTTCCTGTCCAAAAACGCGGAGATGCTTTACATGGAAGCGGTTTGCCGATTGGAGACCAGGCCAACATGGCTTTCATGGGAACGATGGTAACAAGAGGCAGCGGAACGGGTATCGTTATTGCTACCGGAATGAAAACAGAGATGGGAAAAATCGCTCATTTGATTCAGAATGCCGATACACTTGCAACACCCCTTCAGCTTAAACTAGAGCAGCTGGGCAAAATCTTAATCGGCATTGCTCTCCTGTTGACCGTACTCGTCGTTGCGACGGGAGTTTACAGGGGACATGACTTGTACAGCATGGTGCTTGCAGGCGTATCGCTTGCAGTTGCGGCCATACCTGAAGGGCTTCCTGCGATCGTAACGATCGCCCTCGCACTCGGCGTCCAGAAGATGATTAAGCGGAGAGCCATCGTAAGAAAGCTTCCTTCTGTTGAAACACTGGGCTGTGCGACTGTCATCTGCTCCGATAAAACCGGAACGTTGACTCAGAATAAAATGACAGTGACTCATCTGTGGAGTGAAGGGACGACCTGGTATGTAACGGGCAGCGGTTATGATACCGCGGGAGATTTTATGAGAAACGGCCAAAAAGCAAGAGTCGATCAGTTTGAAGGACTTCTTCAGCTCCTCTCTTACGGGGCGATCTGCAACCATGCAGAGATGACAGATACAGGCAGCATCATGGGAGACCCTACAGAAGCTGCTTTATTGATCAGTGCAGCAAAAGCAGGTTTGAAGAAAGAAAACATTCTCCGTTCGGTCGAAATTATGGACGAGGTTCCGTTCGACTCAACGAGAAAAATGATGAGTGTTATTGTCCGTAATCAAAGCGGTGAAATGTTTTTGATCACAAAAGGAGCACCTGATGTGCTGCTGGAAAAAAGTGATTATGTATTATGGGACGGCAAGCGGCAGCTCCTAAAACAGCAGCATACGGAACAGATCAAAGAGGCGATCATGGGGCTCGGAAGCCAGGCGCTGAGAACCATTGCTGTTGCCTATAAGCCCCTG
Organism: Fictibacillus sp. NRS-1165; assembly: GCF_050468105.1. Taxonomy (NCBI): domain Bacteria; kingdom Bacillati; phylum Bacillota; class Bacilli; order Caryophanales; family Fictibacillaceae; genus Fictibacillus; species Fictibacillus sp. NRS-1165. Next base: position 145,271 of record NZ_JBDPNU010000031.1, on the reverse strand, counting down.
CATGGGAAAGACAGGCCGACCGCAGGTCCGTCGGCAGAAAATCATCTCACATTCATCGGTCTTCAGGGAATGATTGACCCTCCTAGGGAAGAAGTGAAAGGCAGTATCGACCGATGTCATGAAGCAGGTATAAAAACGGTGATGATTACCGGTGACCATGTAGTGACCGCGAGTGCCATTGCCAGACAGCTGAACATCCTTCCTCAAGGGGGAAAAGTCATCGATGGAGCAGCTCTATCGGTCATGTCTGAAGATGATCTTGTAAGAGAGGTTGAGAATATCTATGTGTATGCAAGGGTCTCACCCGAGCATAAACTGAAAATCGTTAAAGCACTGCAAAAGAGAGGGCATATCGTGGCGATGACAGGGGATGGGGTGAATGATGCGCCCGCGATAAAATCTGCCAATATCGGCATAGCCATGGGGATAACAGGGACAGATGTAGCGAAGGAAGCTTCATCACTCGTTTTAAGTGATGATAATTTCTCAACCATTCGGGCAGCTATTGAAGAAGGAAGAAATATTTATGAAAACATCAGAAAGTTCATCCGTTATTTACTTGCTTCAAATGTAGGTGAAATCCTCGTCATGCTGTTCGCCATGATTTTATCCATGCCAATGCCGCTTGTGCCCATCCAGATTTTATGGGTGAACCTTGTGACTGACGGACTTCCGGCGATGGCGCTCGGTATTGATCCTGCGGAGGACAATGTGATGAAGCGCTCTCCGAGAAAGCCAAATGAAGGGGTATTCTCAAGAGGGCTGGGATGGAAGATTGTATCGAGGGGATTCCTCATTGGAATTGTAACCATACTCGCCTTCTGGACCGCTCTGCATGAACATCCCGATCAGCTGATGAAAGCACAGACTGTGGCTTTTTCGACATTGGTCATGGCCCAGCTGATCCATGTGTTTGACTGCAGAAGCGAGCGCTCTGTTCTGCACAGAAACCCATTTGGGAACATGGCATTGGTCTTAGCCGTTCTTTCTTCCGTGCTGCTTACGCTCGTGGTCATGTACATTACACCGCTCCAGGCCATTTTTCATACGGTTCCACTGTCCGGCCGTGATTGGATGCTTGTGCTGGGGATGGCTGCCATTCCTACATTTGCACTTACAGGGTTCCAAGCATTTAAAAAATTATAAACCGAAAGGGCAGAAACAAATCGGGAACAGTTTCTGCCCTTTTTTGTGTTCAGGGTTGTACAGACTGTTAAAATTGTTTAGAATAACGGAGGAATATGTTAAAATGATATAAATGTGCTGGGTACGGACATATCCATACATGTAATTAATTTGTACATAAATGATTATGATCTTGCTCGTTCTGGCTAGAATAGAACTACCAACGTTAGGAGCGGTTTTATACATGAAGCTAATCAATATTGGTTATGGAAACATTGTAGCAGCACACCGAATCATATCCGTGGTAAGCCCGGAATCAGCACCGATCAAACGCCTCATTACGATGGCAAGAGACGGAAATATGCTTATTGATGCCACATACGGCAGACGGACGAGGGCGGTCATCATTACGGACAGTGATCACGTTGTACTCTCTGCTGTTCAGCCTGAAACGGTGGCACAGCGGCTCCTCTCAATTGAAGAGGGAACGGAAGAAAGTTAAGTGGAGGTTAGTATGGATAGAGAACGGGGCATTTTGTTTGTGCTCTCCGGCCCTTCCGGAGTCGGAAAAGGAACCGTGTGCAAAGCGCTGAGAGCACAAAAGCTGGACATTCAGTATTCAGTTTCAGCGACGACCCGGAACCCACGGATTGGTGAGGTTCACGGAGTGGATTACTTCTTTAAGACAAAAGAAGAATTTCAACGCATGATTGAAAATAACGAACTGCTCGAATGGGCAGAATACGTCGGTAATTATTATGGCACTCCGATCGAGTATGTAAACCAGACACTGGATGAAGGGCGTGACGTTATTTTAGAGATCGAGGTTCAGGGAGCGCTTCAGGTTCGAAAGTCTTTTCCGGAAGGCGTTTTTATTTTCCTGACACCGCCTAGTCTCGAAGAGCTGCGCAGCCGCATTGTCGGCAGGGGGACAGAAACGGAAGATCTCATCAATAACCGAATGACAGTAGCCAGAGAAGAAATAGAAATGATGCAGCATTATGATTATTCCGTTGTTAATGACGAGATCAGCCAAGCCTGCAGCCGAATCCAGTCGATTATCACTTCTGAACACTGCAAGGTGGACCGTGTAACGAATCGTTATAAAAAATTACTGGGAGATGAATAAATATGCTTTATCCTTCAATTGATGCCCTTATGGACAAAATAGATTCCAAATATTCGCTTGTTACTCTTTCTTCAAAAAGAGCAAGAGAGATTCAGCGGAGCAACAACGGAATCGTAGAAAAGCCGGTTTCTCACAAGTTTGTCGGGAAAGCTTTGGAAGAGATTTACGCGGGTTACTTAATGCCAAAAACGTCTGACACTGAATGATGATCGATAACAACCTATGATGATAGGTTGTTATTTTTTTCAATTTAAACAGCAGTATGACAGATTAAGATAAATCATAATTATATTATGTAAACAAAATGGCAGGGGGGAGATCTCATTGGATCATTCAATGAAAAAGATATTGCTTTGTGTAACCGGAGGGATTGCAGCATACAAGGCTGCAACGATCGCAAGCCAGCTTTATCAGCTTGGATTTGACGTAAAGGTGATGATGTCAGAATCATCACAGAAATTTATTACACCATTGACACTGCAGACCTTATCCCGGAACGAAGTCTATACGGATACATTCGAAGAACGGAACCCGGCTGTTGTTGCCCACATTGACCTTGCAGATTGGGCAGATCTTGTTGTAGTGGCACCAGCAACTGCCAATTGCATCGGGAAGCTGGCAAATGGCATCGCTGACGACATGATTACAACAACGCTGCTGGCTACCAGAGCCCCAATCATGATTGCGCCTGCGATGAATGTTAACATGTATCAGCACCCTGCTGTACAGGCGAATATGCAGAAGCTCGCTGATTATGGTTACCGGTTCGTTGAGCCTGGAGAAGGGCTTCTCGCATGCGGCTATATCGGAAAAGGCAGACTGGCTGAGCCTGAAGAGATCATCGCCTGTATAAAGGATTTCACTGCAGGGCAGACCGATTTGCCTTTAGTAGGGAAAAGGGTATTGATCACAGCCGGCCCAACTAGAGAACAGGTGGATCCTGTTCGTTACTTTACGAATTATTCATCCGGGAAAATGGGTTATGCCATCGCAAGAGCGGCGGCGAGAATGGGTGCAGACGTTACCCTTGTCAGCGGACCGACTGCTCTTGAGAAGCCTGCAGGCGTACGTTTTGTTCCAGTCGAATCTACAGAGGAAATGTTTCAGGCGGTGATGAAAGAATATCAGGATATGGATCTTGTCATTAAATCCGCGGCTGTGGCAGATTATACACCGCGTATAAAATATGAAGAAAAAGTGAAGAAAAATAACGGCAGCTGGTTAGTGGAAATGGAGAAAACGACCGATATTCTATCTGTACTCGGAGAGAAAAAAGAGCAGCAAGTTCTTGTCGGGTTTGCGGCTGAAACCGGCGATCTTGAAAGGTATGCGCTTGACAAGATGAAGCGTAAAAATCTGGATATGATCGTTGCCAATAATGTGATTCAAGAAGGAGCCGGCTTCAGCGTCGATACAAACCGGGTAGTGATCTTTAAAAAGGATGGTTCTGCAAAGGAATATCCGCTCCTTTCCAAGGATAAAGTGGCAGAGGAAGTACTGTTGCAAGCGATGGAACTGATGCATTTATGATCGCCAAAGTAATTGTTGACGTACCGGCCAGCAGTGTAAACCGCACTTTTGATTATCTTGTTCCGGACGATTTAACAGATTCGGTAAAACCAGGTATGAGGGTTGCCGTTCCTTTCGGGCCAAGAAAGCTGCAGGGCTTCGTCATCGAGCTCACCGAAGAGGCCTCTGTTCAAAAATTAAAGAAGATCATTGAACTTTTGGATCCGGTTCCCGTTTTAACGGGAGAGCTGCTAACGCTCGGGCAATGGGTATCAGAGAAAACGCTCTGTTTTTTAATTACCGCCTATCAGGCAATGATTCCGGCCGCTTTAAAAGCCACTTACCAAAAAGAGTTTAGGCTGGTAGACGGAATAGGACTCGAGGATTTGCCGGATGAGGCGGGAGAATGGTTTAAATACCGGGAAAACATCCCTCTGGAAGACCTTATGAAAGTTTCTCCGACACCTCTTGCCCTCTTTCAAAAGCTGGTTCAGAAGAATTTTCTTGAAGTGATTTACAGGATGTCAGACAAAATTACGAAGAAAAGAATTAAAGTAGTACAGAGGCGGGGAACAGAAGAAGAAAGGGTTAAAGCTATTGAATCGCTGTCCACGCAGGCAGTAAAACAAAAAGAGATACTTTCCTTTCTTCATGGGTACGATCACCCGGTTGTATTAAAAGATCTTCTTGAAATGTTTGACACCACAAGGTCCACCGTCCAAGCTTTGGCTCGAAAAGGTTTAATCGAGATCTTGGAGAAAGAGATCTACAGAGACCCGTACGAAGACCGCGAATTCAAAAGAACGAAACCTCTTCCTCTGACCTTACAGCAGGAACAAAGTATTCAGCCTGTTTTGGCAGCACTTGAGGAAAAAAGGCATGAAACCTTTCTGCTTCACGGCGTCACGGGAAGCGGTAAAACTGAAATCTATCTGCAGAGTATTGACAGAGCGATTCGCATGGGGCAGGAAGCGATTGTTTTAGTGCCCGAGATCTCCCTCACCCCACAAATGGTCAACCGGTTTAAAGGCCGCTTTGGTTCCAGGGTTGCCGTTTTGCATAGTGCTCTTTCAGCCGGAGAAAAATACGATGAATGGCGAAAGATACAGAGAAAAGAAGTATCTGTTGTCGTTGGCGCCCGATCGGCAGTCTTTGCCCCGTTTGAAAATCTGGGTCTTATCATTATCGATGAGGAACATGAATCAAGCTACAAACAAGAGGAGAATCCACGCTATCATGCCCGTGATGTGGCTGTACAGCGTGGAGAGCATCATCGCTGCCCGGTTATTCTCGGAAGCGCCACACCGTCACTTGAATCTTATGCGAGAGCCCAAAAAGGCGTCTACACGCTTTGCGAATTAAGCGACAGAGTGAACAAACGGGATCTGCCTTCTGTTTCTGTAGTGGATATGCGGGAGGAACTAAGGGCCGGCAACCGCTCGATGTTTTCCCGTGAATTATTTGAGAAAATCAATGAGCGCCTTGAACGAGGAGAGCAATCCGTTCTATTTCTCAACCGCAGGGGCTATTCATCGTTCATTCTTTGCAGAGATTGCGGATATGTCGGAGAATGCCCGCATTGCGATATTTCTCTTACATACCATAAAAAGCAGCATCTTTTAAAATGCCATTATTGCGGACACCAGGAGCCGATGCCTTCCCGATGCCCCATGTGTGAAAGCCAGTACATTCGTTTTTTTGGCACAGGTACACAAAAGGTGGAAGAGGAGTTCACAAGGCTGATGCCTCACGCAAGAGTGATCAGGATGGATGTGGATACGACAGGGCGAAAAGGAAGCCATGAAAAGCTGCTTAACCAATTTGGCGAAGGAAAGGCTGACATTCTTCTAGGAACGCAGATGATCGCGAAGGGGCTTGATTTTCCAAAAGTAACATTGGTAGGGGTACTCGCTGCGGATACGATGCTTCACCTTCCCGATTTCAGGGCCTCAGAAAAAACGTTTCAGCTGCTCACCCAGGTGAGCGGAAGAGCAGGGCGCCACGAACTCTCGGGCGAGGTGGTCGTACAGAGCTATACCGTCGGCCACTACAGCATCGACCTCGCAGCAGACCATGACTATCATTCCTTCTACGAAACGGAAATGCGGATCAGGCGGGAGCACAAATATCCTCCTTATTATTATTTGTCTCTCCTGTCTTTTTCTCATACTGAACTGCTGAAGGCTGTAGACGCCAGTGAAAAATCAGCATCGTATCTTCGGCAGAAGGTGTCTCCTGGTACGATCATCCTCGGTCCGGTCGTCTCGCCGATCGCCCGTATTAAAGATAGATATCGCTATCAGGTAATGATAAAATACAAAAATGAACCGCGGCTGAGTGAACTGATCTCAGAGCTATTGCAGCATTTTCAGCATGAAATGGATGTGAACGGCCTGCAGATCTCAGTCGATATGAACGCACAAAACATTATGTAATTGTATAGATGGGAGAGAATGAGGATGGGAGTTAGGGAGATTGTATGCTATCCCAATAAAATTCTTGAGACGAAATGTGACCGTGTAACAGAATTCAACCAAAGCTTAAGCCGGCTTATCGACGATATGTTTGAAACGATGTATGAAGCGGAAGGAGTCGGCCTCGCTGCACCCCAGCTTGGAATCGGCAAACAGATCGCGGTTGTTGATGTTGGAGATGAAACAGGTAAAATCGAGCTGGTCAATCCTGTCATTGAAAGGATGGAAGGTGAACAGGATGGCCCAGAAGGATGTCTGAGCTTCCCTGGGATATTTGGGGATGTAAAACGCGCTCAAAAAGTAACAGTAACTGCGGAGGACAGGCATGGAAGGACATTCACGATTACAGCAGAAGACTTTCTTGCCCGGGCCCTTCAGCATGAGATCGACCATCTTAACGGAATTCTATTTACCTCTAAGGTCAGTTCGTATTATGAACCGGGAGAGTTTGAAAGGTAGGAATTACAAATGAAAATCGTATTTATGGGAACACCCGATTTTTCTGTGCCAGTTCTGCGCAGACTCGTTAATGACGGCTATGAAGTCGCAGCTGCCGTCACGCAGCCGGACAAGCCTCAAGGGAGAAAAAGGGAGATTAAGCCAACGCCGGTCAAAACAGAAGCGGAACTGCACGGCATCCCTGTCTTGCAGCCAGTAAAACTAAAGAATGAATTTCAGGAAATTATTGATCTTCAGCCAGATTTAATTGTCACGGCCGCGTATGGCCAGATTTTGCCTTCCGAAATTATAGAAGCGCCGAAATACGGCTGCATTAATGTCCACGCTTCTCTCCTGCCCGAATACAGAGGCGGTGCACCGATCCATCAGAGCATCATTGACGGGAAGAAGGAAACTGGTGTGACAATCATGTACATGGTGGATAAACTTGATGCTGGAGATATTCTGACACAGGTCGTGGTCCCTATTGGCGAAGAAGACCATGTCGACAGCATGTTCCGAAAACTCAGCGTCGCAGGAGCAGAACTGTTATCCAAGACCATACCTGATTTGATCGAGGGGAAATTGACTCCGGTGAAACAGGATGAGGAAAAAGTGACCTACGCTTACAATATCTCTCGGGAAAAAGAGAAGATCGACTGGACGAAGAGCGGTGAGTCGATCTATAACCAGATCAGAGGACTGCATCCTTGGCCTGTTGCTTTTACTTCATTGAACGGCCAGACGCTGAAAGTATGGTGGGGAAAAAAAGTGGCTGCCCAATCGGAAGCAGAGCCTGGCACCGTGCTTCAAACCAGTAAAGAAGGAATTCTGGTCAAAACAGGGGATACTATAGGTATCCTCATTACCGATCTGCAGCCTTCGGGCAAAAAACGCATGGCGGCTTCTCAATTTTTACAGGGAGCCAAACTTGCAGCAGGTATAAAGCTGGGTGAAGATCAGTGAAACAAAATGTGAGAAGTACAGCGGTCGATGTATTACTAAAGATTGAACAAAATCAGGCATACAGCAATCTTTTGTTAAATCAGGCCATTCAAAAGGCGGATCTTAACAAGAAGGACATTGGTTTATTGACTGAACTCGTTTACGGAACCCTTCAGCGTAAGAATACCCTGGATTATCTGTTGGAGCCGTATGTTGCAAAGGGGCTGCACAAACTGGATAAATGGGTGCTCGTCCTGCTTCGCATGTCACTCTACCAGATGATCTATCTCGATAAAATTCCTGACCATGCGATCATTAATGAAGCGGTAGAAATCGCAAAAAAACGCGGGCACAAAGGGATATCTGGTATGGTTAACGGAGTGCTGAGAAAAATCCAGAGAGAAGGAACGGCTGATCTTTCTTCCATCTCTGAAGACGGGAAACGGCTTGCTCTCCAATACAGCATGCCAGAGTGGCTTGTGAAGAGATGGATCAAACAGTACGGTTTGGAAAACACTGAAAAGATGTCTGCCGCCAACCTTGAGCCTGCTCCAGTGACCGGCCGTGTCAACCGCATGAAATCCAACCGTGAGAACGTGCTTGAATCCCTTGAAGGGGAGGGAATAGAGGGCAGCAATGGCGACCTGTCGCCGGATGCCATTAAATTAAAAAAAGGCAGCCTCTCACATACTTCTTTATTTAAGGAAGGATATGTTACAATACAAGACGAAAGCTCCATGCTCGTTGCGAGGGCGCTGAATCCGTCCATGAACGAAAAAATCCTGGATGCCTGTGCAGCTCCTGGAGGAAAAACAACCCATATTGCCGAACTGTTAAACAATACAGGAGAAGTAACGGCACTGGATCTTCACCCCCATAAGGTGAAATTGATCCAGGAGCAGGCGGACCGGCTCGGCCTTACCAATATTAAAACGGAGGCGCTTGACAGCCGTAAGGCAGTCGAAAGGTTTTCTTCCTCATCGTTTGACAGGATTCTGGTCGATGCGCCGTGCTCCGGTTTTGGAGTAATCCGGAAAAAACCCGACATTAAATGGTCGAAAAAAGAAGAGGACATTCATCGTATCGCTGAGATTCAGCTCCAGATCCTCGATAAAGTGGCCGAACTGTTAAAACCGGGCGGTACGTTGCTATACAGTACGTGTACCGTCGATACAGAGGAAAATAATGAGATCGCCGATGCTTTTTTAAAGCATCATCCTGATTTTGAATGGGACATGACTTTTAACGAACGGCTTCCAGAACCGTTAAAGCCGTACCTTAAACCTGCTGAAGCACAGGTACAGATTCTTCCTCATTATTTTAACAGCGATGGTTTTTACCTTGCATGCTTTAAGAAAAAGACTACAACTGGTGGTGAAACCCAATGTTAAAACCTTTAAGTGAAAAACAGCAGAACCCGGCAATTATGCCATCTATTTTTTCGCTTGAGCTGACAGATCTGGAAAATTGGCTTTCTGATATAAAAGAACCCAAATTCCGTGCTTCCCAGGTTTATGATTGGCTTTACGAAAAGAGAGTGACAAGTTACGAAGAAATGTCAAACCTGCCAAAAGGGCTTCGTGACAAGATGAAAGAAACCTATCATATTGAGCCGATGAAAGAACTGGCACGGCAGGAATCCTCCGATGGGACGATTAAATTTTTATTCGAACTTCAGGACGGCTATTCCATCGAAACGGTGCTAATGCGCCATGATTACGGCAACAGTGTCTGTGTGACGACACAGGTAGGCTGCCGTCTGGGCTGTACTTTCTGTGCTTCCACACTCGGCGGACTGAAAAGAAACCTGCATGCCGGAGAGATCGTCGCTCAAGTTCTTCAAGTGCAGCGTGCCCTGGATGCGACAGATGAACGGGTAAGCTCAATTGTTATCATGGGGATCGGTGAACCGTTCGATAACTATGAAGGATTAATCAAGTTCCTGAAAGTGGTGAACCATGATAAAGGACTGAATATCGGTGCGCGTCATATTACGGTTTCCACTAGTGGCATCGTGCCCTATATCTATAAATTTGCGGATGAAGGGATGCAGATCAATTTTGCTGTATCACTGCACGCGCCGAATACAGAGATCCGAAGCAGGCTCATGCCGGTCAACCGCATGTATCCGATGGAAGAATTGATGGAATCCATACGCTATTACGTCAAGAAGACCGGACGGCGTATATCTTTCGAATACGGTCTGTTCGGCGGCGTGAATGATCAGGTCGAACACGCTGAAGAACTGGCAGATCTGATTAAAAACATTAAATGCCATGTAAATCTGATACCGGTCAATTACGTTCCTGAACGTGACTATGTCCGGACACCTAAGAAGCAGATCTTCAAATTTTTAGAAACACTGAAAAAACGAGGTGTCAATGCGACCTTGCGCAGGGAGCAGGGACATGATATTGACGCGGCCTGCGGCCAGCTAAGAGCGAAGGAGCGTCAGGAAGAGACGAGGTGACGTAAATTGCAGTATGCCTTTAAAACAGATACTGGTAAAGTTCGTCAGCATAATGAAGACAGCGGGGGAGTGTTCACGAAAGGTGAACACTTTCTTGCCCTTATTGCTGATGGAATGGGCGGGCATAAAGCCGGTGATGTTGCCAGTTCCAAGACCATCCGATCTTTTGAGGAAGCATGGAATGCCGCTTCTGAAGAAATGGCACAGACACCTGTAAAAGCAGAAGAATGGCTTTTGAAAACTGTTACACAGACTAATTTTGACCTGCATCAGTTTGCCAATAAGAATATTGACTGCAGCGGCATGGGAACTACGCTTGTCGGTGCGCTTTGCACACCTTCCTTTTTAACGATTTTACATATTGGTGACAGCCGTGTTTATTATTTTTCTGAAGAAAAACTGATTCAAAAAACAGAGGACCATACACTCGTCAATGAACTTGTACGATCAGGACAGCTATCAGAAATTGAAGCGGAAAATCACCCAAGAAAGAATGTGATTTTGCGGGCACTCGGTACAGATGACCACATTGATGTGGACATTCAGACGATTTCCTGGGGAGAGGGCGACATGGTCTTATTATGCTCAGACGGCCTCTCCAACAAGGTAAGCCGCGAAACGATGGAGAACATATTGAACGATGGCAACCTCTCGTTGAACGATAAAGCTGATCGACTTGTGAACTTAGCAAATGAGGCCGGAGGAGAAGATAATATTACCGTCGGACTTGTCAGTCATACGCCCCATTCGTTGACAAAGGGAGTAAGTTAAATGATTGGCAAGCGAATAAGCGGCCGCTATAAGTTGCTTGAAGTTATCGGTGATGGCGGAATGGCGATTGTATACCGTGCCAAGGATTTAATCCTTGACAGGGATGTAGCGGTAAAAATACTTCGATCAGAGTTTTCGGACGACGAGGAGTTCATTAAGCGATTCAGAAGAGAGGCTGAAGCGGCAACAAGTCTCGCCCATCCCCACATCGTAAGCATTTTTGATGTTGGAGAGGAAAATAACGTGTACTTCATTGTAATGGAGTACGTAAAAGGGAAGACATTAAAACAATATATCCGGGAACACGGACGGCTGTCTGTTGAGGAATCCATACAGATTATAAGGCAGATCTCGTCAGGAATGGTAACGGCTCACGATTACGGGATCATACACAGGGATATCAAACCCCATAATATTTTGATTGATGAACATGGTGTGGCAAAAGTAACAGATTTCGGTATCGCTCTGGCGATTACATCAGCAACGATTACTCATACCAACTCAGTGCTCGGTTCGGTTCATTATTTTTCTCCAGAGCAGGCGCGCGGCGGAGTTGCCAATGCTAAATCGGACATTTATTCTCTGGGAGTTGTGCTGTTTGAGATGCTGACCGGCAGAGTGCCATTTACAGGAGAGTCGCCAGTATCCGTTGCTCTCAAGCATCTGCAGGAAGAGGTTCCGGAGCCTAGAAAAATCAACCCGGAAATTCCGCAAAGTGTTGAAAATATCATTCTTAAAGCACTGACAAAAAATCCGGTATACAGGTATGACAGTGCGCTGGAGATGATGGATGACCTGGACACCGCTCTTTCTCCCCACCGTTTGAATGAGACAAGGTGGAGTGATTATGATGATGCAGAGGATGCTACACGTGTTATGCCCCCAGTGTCCATGACAAAAGCAGCAGAAACCCCGGATGCTGAATCTAAAAATACTAAAGAGACACCGCCAAAAAAGAAGAAAAAGCGCTGGTGGCTGGCTTTTCTCATTTTCGTGCTACTGCTTGCAGGAGCCGGAGCCGCAGCCTTTATAATCATGCCGGATTGGTTTAAAGTGAAGGATGTTTCTGTTCCCAATGTGGTTCATAAGGATTACGAGTACGGATTTGAGCGGCTCGCAAAGCTAGGTTTTAACGTGGAGCGCAAAGAGCGGTATGATGAAGAAGTGGAGCAGGGAAAAATCATCAAACAAGACCCTGATGCCCATTCCATGGTAAAAGAAGGAAGCACCGTTACACTTTTTGTATCGAAAGGCTTTAAGAAAGTGGACATGCTGGATCTGACGGGAATGAGTGAAGATGGAGCACGAGACCTTCTGAGCGAGAAAGGCTATGACAGCAAGAACATCGAAACCATCCCGGTTGAATCGGAAGAGACTCCTGAAGGTGAAGTCATATCACAGAGCCCCGATAAAGGGGAAAAGGTCAATCCAAGCGAGATACAGGTGATTCTCCGTGTAAGTACAGGTCCGCCTACGATCCAGCTGGAGAACCTGTCAAACTCCTCAATAGAGGACGTAGAGAAATACATCTCGCAGGAAGGGCTGAAGGTGAATTTAACAAAAGAGTACTCAGACACAGTAGAGGAAGGAAAGGTCATCTCTCAAAATCCTTCACCCTACACCAATGTCCAAAAGGGCTCTACTGTCGATGTTGTCATATCAAAGGGCAAGAAACCGGAACCGAAACCTAAACCTAAACCAAAGCCTGAAGAACCGGAAGATATCACATTTAATAATAAAATCACGGTGGAAGTTTCCAAGGGTGACGAGAACAAGCAGTTCCTGGTGAGAATTGTATACAGTGATGCGAAAGAGGAAAATGCAATATTCGTAGAGGAAGAGATTTCTCAGACGAAAGAATATATGGTGCCTCTGACAGTTTCTCCAGACCATGATGCTTCCTATACCGTTTATTTAAACGGAAAAGAGCTCGCATCAAAAACGTTTAATTATCAAGATGCAAAGGAAGGTAAATTCAAAGGAGCGAACAATGGATATTAAGACTGAAGGAAGAATTATAAAATCAGTCGCAGGATTTTATTATGTGCAGTACAATGACGAAGTCTTTCAATGCAGGGGCAGGGGGAATTTTCGTAAAAAGAAGATTACTCCGGTTGTTGGAGATTGGGTCGTTTTCGAATCCACGAATCGGACTGACGGATATATTCTGGATGTTAAAGAAAGAAAGAACGAGTTAAACCGTCCTCCGATCTCAAATGTTGACCAGGCGATTCTCGTATTTTCTGCTGTCCGTCCTGAATTTTCAAGTTCGCTGCTGGATCGCTTCCTTGTGCACATTGAGGACAATGGCATTCAACCGGTGATCTGTATTACAAAAATGGATTTGATAGATAGCGAAGAATATCAGAAGGAGATCGCAGATTTCATCGCAGCATATAGGAAACTCGGCTATCAGGTTATTCCAACCTCTGCGATGTCTTTGGCCGGTATGGAAGACATCAAACCAATTTTCAAAGGGAAAACAAGCGTGTTTGCCGGGCAGTCAGGAGTAGGTAAGTCCTCTCTGTTAAATGCGCTGATGCCTGAACTCATGCTTGAGACGAATGACATATCAGACCATCTGGGACGCGGAAAGCATACAACGAGGCACGTCGAACTCCTGCCCTTTGAGGAGGGATTGATTGCCGACACTCCTGGATTCAGCTCTTTGGACTTTGTTGAGATTGAAACGGAAGAGCTCTGCTACAATTTCCCTGAGATGAAAGAGCGTGTATCAGAATGCAAGTTCCGCGGCTGCACGCACAGCTCGGAACCAAAATGTGCGATAAAAAAAGCGGTGGAAGAGGGAGAGATCCCGTCGTTCCGCTATGAACATTATCTTGAATTTTTGCAGGAAATCAAGGAACAAAAACGGAGGTACTAGCATGATTAAAGTTGCGCCATCCATTCTTTCCGCAGACTTTTCAAAGCTCGGTGAGGAAATTAAGAAAGTGGAAGAAAACGGTGCTGATTATATCCATATTGATGTGATGGACGGGCATTTTGTGCCGAATATTACGATGGGGCCGCTCGTTGTTAAGGCGATTCGCCCCCTCACGGATCTAACGTTTGATGTACATCTGATGATCGAAAACCCGGACAGGTATATCCCGGAGTTTGCAGCGGCGGGTGCTGATATTATTACTGTACATGTAGAAGCATGTCCGCATCTTCACCGCACCGTTCAATTGATTAAAGAGCAAGGCAAAAAAGCGGGTGTTGTACTAAATCCTGCAACACCTGTCGAATCGATAAAGCATATTCTGGCTGACATTGATCTGGTGCTTATCATGTCCGTTAACCCCGGCTTTGGAGGACAATCCTTTATCCACGGGGTGCTGCCAAAGATTGAAGCGTTATCGGCGATGATTAAGGAGCAAGGCCTGAACGTTGAAATTGAAGTAGATGGCGGCGTAAACTCTGAAACCGCACGGCTTTGCGAGAAAGCAGGAGCGACCGTTCTAGTTGCAGGATCGGCCATTTATGGGCAAAAAGACATAAAGGGTGCAATCCGTGCCATTCGTGGTGTATAATAAAAACCGAGAATAATTGAAAAAAGTAACCACAGGGGGAGTCCCATAAAGGGGCTGAGAGGGGAGTATTCTCCCGACCCTTTGAACCTGAAGCAGGATCATGCCTGCGTAGGAATGTGGAGCCGCTGTTGCTAAAAACAAGCAGCCGTCATTCACATGCCGGTTGCTTTTTTCATTTCTTAACCAGGTTAAGGGGGATGTATAATGAGTAAAAAAATCATGTTTTTGACCGAAGTGGCGATGATGTCCGCGCTAGCGATCATCTTGAGCTTTGTTCAATTTAAGGGGCTGTGGGCAAACGGAGGCTCGGTATCATTGGAGATGCTGCCGATCTTCTTAATGGCCTTCCGCCGGGGCTTGCCCGGAGGTTTGTTAACAGGTTTCATCGTGGGGATGGTGAAAATACTGGTTGATGGTACAGCAGGATACAACCCTGCCGGCATCGTTCTGGATTATCCGCTTGCGTTCTTATTGGCCGGATTCGCAGGCGTATTTAAAGTCAGCCCGGCAAGCGATTCAAAAAAGAGAATGTCGGCCATAGTGGCTGGCATCATCTTTGGCAGCGTGCTGCGACTGGCTTCCCATGTTGTCTCCGGTGTCATTTTCTTTGCAGCCTTCGCTCCAAAAGGAATGAACCCGGTCGTTTATTCCATTCTATATAATGGATCCTATATGGTTCCTGTAGCCATCATTACTGCGGTTGCTTTTATTTTTATGACGAAAACGGCTCCTCGCCTGCTGCACAGAACCGATCACAGAGTTGTTAACGCCGCATGAAAATCATTATTTTAGCGGGAGGTCCGGAAGAAAGACAGCCGGACTTCTCTTTGTTTACCGGCAAAAAGGTGATCTGGGCTGGTGTTGACCGCGGTGTTTTCTACTTGTTGAAAAAAGGAATCACACCCGACTGTGCTTTCGGAGACTTTGATTCGGTGAATGATGAAGAGCGTCAATGGATGGCGTCTTTTCAACTGCCTTCATTTGAGTATGACAGTGAAAAGGATAAGACCGATCTGGAGCTGGCACTTGATTGGGCACTCGGGCAAAATCCGGAGCAAATTCTGCTTCTTGGTGTTACAGGGGGGCGTTTGGACCATGAACTGGCCAATATACAGCTGCTCCTTCATGGAATGGAAGCCGGAGTCTCGATCGAAATACGGGACAAGCAGAACAGGTTAACATTAGTCAAGCCAGGTTTGCATACGATTCAACAAGAGATTGATTTTCCGTATATTTCCTTTCTCCCTTTTACTGGACCTGTGACCGGGCTGACTTTGAAGGGGTTCAAGTACCCTCTGCAGGATCAGTATGTGCCAATGGGTTCGACACTCTGCATTTCCAATGAGCTTGTAAATAAAATTGGTACTTATTCTTTCTCAAGCGGCATATTAATGTTGATAAAGAGCCATGATTAATTAATATTTTATGCGTCGGGCCGCATGGTACTATTTTTATAAAAGCGAATATATTTATTATGGAATGTCTTATTTTTTAAGGGCCTGGAGGAGGGGTATGATGAAATTTTACACCATTAAACTGCCTAGGTTTTTAGGGGGATTCGTACGCGCGGTTTTGGGTTCATTTAAAAAAGGATAAACAAAAGGAAAAAGCACCCTCGTAATGGGTGCTTTTTCTTTTCAAGAAGTTCGCTTACGCTTTTCCAAATAAAAAACAACGGAGATGCCGTTGTTTTAAGAGCGATTAAACGCGTTCAATTTTTCCGGACTTAAGGGCACGTGCAGAAACATAAACACGTTTAGGCTTCCCGTCGACCAAGATACGGACTTTTTGAACGTTTACTCCCCAGCTCTTTTTAGATTTGTTCAATGCGTGGGAACGCTTGTTTCCTGTTTTAGGTCCTTTACCAGTAACGTAACATTTGCGTGACATAATTGTACCTCCTTTATAACAGTAAAACTGTATCATATCAGTCGTATGTTAAATACTAACCTATAGTAGCATGACCACTAAAGAAAAGCAACAAATGATTTTTAACATTTCAAGTAAAAATCCTTGACATGGCTTTGTGACTTATTGTCAAATGGAGTTGTCCTTTCAAAAAAACCATATATATAGTAAAATGAGGATTAGCCATAATTGATTAAAGGGGGATTCATCATGTCCATTGAAATGAAGAATAAATACGGCCAGATTGACATTTCTACGGAAGTGATTGCTACGATTGCTGGCGGTGCTGCGATTGATTGCTACGGTATTGTAGGCATGGCTTCCAGAAAGCAGTTAAAGGATGGGATTACCGAGCTTTTAGGACGTGACAACTTCTCCCGGGGGATTGTGGTTCGGCAAGAGGAAGACGAAGTACATATTGACATGTACATCATTGTAAGCTATGGAACGAAAATCTCCGAAGTAGCCCATAATGTACAGACAAAAGTGAAATATACCCTCGATCAAATGCTGGGTCTCTCTGTAGATTCTGTTAACATTTTTGTTCAGGGTGTCAGGGTGACAACCCCTTAGTTAGGAGGAAAGTTCGTGTCTTTGACAGTTTTAGACGGAAAAAAGTTTGCGGGCATGGTTGCATTGGGAGCCGCAAACTTATCAAAAAACGCAGCAATGGTAGATGCACTTAATGTTTTTCCTGTGCCGGATGGGGATACAGGAACCAACATGAACCTTACCATTACTTCCGGTGCGAAAGAAGTTCGAAACAACGTAACTGCCGATATTGGTAAAGTCGCGAGCTCATTTTCCCGTGGTTTGCTTATGGGAGCAAGAGGCAACTCCGGGGTTATATTATCCCAGCTTTTTCGTGGTTTTTCAAAATCAATCGAAGGAAAAGAAACGATTACTTCGGTTGACTTTGCAAGAGCATTTGAGAACGGAGTGGAAACAGCCTACAAAGCTGTGATGAAGCCTGTCGAGGGAACCATTCTTACGGTGGCGAAAGATGCGGCAAAACGCGCTGTCAAGGCTGCCAAAAAAAGTGACGATATTCTTTTTGTTATGTATGAGGTCGTCACCGAAGCTAAAGCATCCCTGGACAGAACGCCTGACTTGCTCCCGGTATTGAAGGAAGTCGGAGTCGTGGATTCAGGAGGACAAGGCCTGCTTACGGTTTATGAAGGTTTCCTTTCCGCACTGGAAGGAAAGGATCTTCCCGCAATCTCGCCTCAAGCTCCGTCCATGAAGGAAATGGTGAAAGCAGAACATCATAAAGCACAGGTTCATATGAGAACGGAAGACATTCATTACGGTTACTGTACAGAGTTCATGGTGAAATTCGAGCCTGAGAAATTAAAAAAGGCGCCATTCAGTGAAGAGGCGTTCCGAAATGAGCTGAACGAACATGGTGATTCCCTGCTGGTTGTCGCAGATGAAGATCTTGTAAAAGTTCACATTCATACGGAAGAACCGGGCAATATGCTGACTCTTGCTCAAAAGCACGGCAGCCTGATCAACATTAAAATTGAAAACATGCGAGAACAACATACGGCGATTTTAGAGTCTGAGACAGGGCCGCATCAACCTGTTAAAAAGGCTGAATCCAAACAGGAGAAAAAAGCGTACGGCATCGTTACTGTTGCGATGGGGAGCGGAATTAAAGCACTGTTCACTTCACTTGGTGCTGGGTATGTCATCGAAGGCGGACAAACGATGAACCCAAGTACAGAAGATATCGTCAAAGCCATTGAAGAGGTGAATGCTGAAAAAGTGATCGTGCTTCCGAACAACGGAAACATTGTGATGGCAGCCGAACAGGCGGCATCTATCGTAGATCAGGACGTGATTGTCGTCCGTTCGAAGAATGTGCCTCAGGGTATGGCTGCACTGCTTGCTTTTAACCCATCAGCAGGGCTTGAAGACAATCAAAAGAAAATGACTGACGCCTTCTCAAGTGTTAAATCCGGTCAGCTTACGTTTGCTGTAAGAGATACATCCATCGATGGCATCGAGATTTCCAAAGGAGATTTCATGGGCATCTTAAACGGCAAAATTGTAGCTTCCATGCCGGATAAAGAAGAAGCGGTCCAGCAGCTTGTAAAGGAAATGATCGATGAGGAATCTGAAATCATTACCCTTATTGCCGGAGAAGATGCATCAGAAGAAGACACGGAAAGCTTAGTTCAATTTATTGAGGATTCCTTCCCTTCTGTAGAAGTGGAAGTCCATGAGGGCAATCAGCCGCTTTATCCGTTTATTATCTCAGTTGAGTAAGTAAAATCTTCTCTCCATTATTGTTCACTTATGATACAGTAATGGAGGGAATCTTTTTTATGTGCAGCTATATTTTTATCGGAGGGACATGAATGAAATTTAAAAGTGTTTTTGATATCATCGGGCCTGTTATGATTGGGCCTTCGAGTTCTCATACAGCAGGCGCAGCCCGAATCGGAAGGGTCGCTAGAGACTTGTTCGGCAGGAAGCCGGATTACGCCCATATCTCATTCTATGGATCGTTTGCAAAGACCTACCGTGGGCATGGAACGGATGTGGCGATCGTCGGCGGAATCCTTGATTTTGATACTTTTGATACTAGGATTGTGGATGCGCTTTCATTGGCGAAGGAGCAGGGCGTTGAAATAAAGATAACGGAAGAAGATGCGTTGACGGAACACCCGAATACTGCAAAGATCATCCTTGGAGACGAGAATGATAAAATTGAACTTGTTGGGATCTCGATCGGCGGAGGAAAAATAGAGATTGTTGAGCTTAATGGTTTTGAACTGAAACTGAGCGGAAACCACCCGGCTCTTCTGATCGTTCATAATGACCGATACGGAGCCATCGCCGGCGTAGCGAATATTCTTGCAAAGCACCAGATTAATATTGGCCATATGCGGGTTTCGCGGAAAGAAAAAGGGCAGGAAGCTCTTATGATTATTGAGGTAGATCAAAACATAGACCCAGTAATCATCGAAGAGATCGAGTCGCTTCCGATCGTACAGCAAGTAGTAAAAATCAATGAGTAACTTGAAAGGGAGAAATACGTATGTTTCGAAATGTTGCCGAATTAGTTGAACTTGCCGAGGCAAAAGAATGCAAGATTTCTGATATTATGATTGAACAGGAAATGGAGTTTACGGGACGGACGAGAGAAGAGATCCTCAGTCAGATGGACAGGAATTTAAAGGTGATGGAAGAAGCGGTCGAGCGGGGGATAACCGAAGATGTTAAGTCTCATTCAGGGTTGACAGGCGGAGATGCGATCCTCCTGCAAAATTATTTAAAAAGCGGAAAAAGCCTCTCTGGAGAGTTCATGCTTGATGCGGTCAGTAAAGCCATCGCAACCAATGAAGTCAATGCTGCAATGGGAACCATCTGTGCTACCCCGACAGCAGGTTCAGCAGGTGTGGTTCCTGGCACTCTTTTTGCATTAAAAGATAAATTAAATCCGACAAGAGAACAGATGGTTGCTTTTTTATTTGCTTCCGGTGCTTTCGGATTCGTTGTCGCCAACAATGCTTCCATATCTGGTGCTGCCGGGGGCTGCCAGGCGGAAGTTGGATCAGCGACCGGTATGGCGGCGGCTGCCATTGTTGAGCTGGCTGGCGGGACACCTTCACAGTCTGCAGAAGCGATGGCCATCGCCCTGAAGAACATGCTTGGCCTCGTCTGTGATCCGGTTGCCGGCCTGGTAGAGGTGCCGTGCGTAAAGCGAAACGCCATGGGAGCAAGCAATGCGATTGTCGCTGCCGATATGGCGCTTGCTGGAATTAAGAGCAGAATTCCATGTGATGAAGTCATCGATGCGATGTACAGGATCGGGCAATCGATGCCGACCGCATTGAAAGAAACGGCGCAAGGAGGGCTGGCGGCTACACCAACTGCCCGGGAGCTTGAAGCGAAAATCTTTGGTATAGCCCTGGATAAAAAATGAAGCTAAACGAATTGAAGGTAACACAAATCAATGGGATCGGTGAGAGCAAATCAGAGGAACTGAAAGAGCTTGGAATTGTCTCAGTGATGGATCTGCTTGAATATTTGCCTTTCCGTTATGACAATCATCAGCTAAAAGATCTGGCCGATGTTAAACATGAAGAAAGGGCAACAGTCGAAGGGAAGGTTCACAGTGAACCTTCTCTCCGTTATTTTCCAAGAAAAAAATCAAAATTAAGCATAAGAGTGCTGATCGGCCGTTATTTAATAACCGCTGTTTTTTTTAATCAGCCCTATTTAAAAAAGCAGCTGACCCCCGGGCAGACGATAACTCTTACTGGAAAATGGGATGCCCATAAGATGACCATGACCGTTAACGACATCAAATTCGGGCTTCAGCCTGAAAATGAAAGTATTGATCCTGTCTATCCGGTCAAAGGAGAGATGAGCGTCAAGCAACTCAGGCGGCTCATTAAACTCGCTTTCAGCCAGTTTGGTGAAGTGGTGGAGGAAGTGCTGCCGGCTGAAAGCCTGGAAACCTATAAGCTTTGGCCGAGAAAGCAGGCGCTGTACAGCCTTCATTTTCCTCAGAGCTTTGAACATTTAAAACAAGCGCGGCGCAGGATGGTGTATGAAGAGTTCTTGCTCTTCCAGTTAAAGATGCAAATGTTTAAAAAGATCAACCGCGAGCAGTCTGCAGGAGAAAAACTCCATTTCTGCATCGATGATGTTGATGGGTTTGTGGATTCCCTGCCATTTCCGTTAACGAATGCCCAGCAGAGGGTGATGAAGGAAATCCTAAATGACATGTCTTCTCCCCACAGAATGAACCGGCTTCTCCAAGGAGACGTCGGATCCGGTAAAACAGTCGTAGCGGCTATCGCGCTTTTTGCTGCTTTTTCTTCAGGAAGCCAGGGAGCATTGATGGTACCGACGGAAATACTGGCTGAACAGCATTACCAATCGCTTGTACAGCTGCTCGAACCGCATCATATGAAAGTGGAATTGCTCACGAGTTCAGTGAAAGGAAAACGAAGGGCTGATATATTAGCACGGCTTTCTGAAGGAGAAGTGGATGTGTTAATCGGTACTCACGCCCTAATTCAGGACGAGGTTGTATTCAGGCAACTCGGCCTTGTCATTACAGACGAACAGCATCGTTTCGGTGTCAAACAGCGGCGGGTGCTGCGCGAAAAAGGCCAATCCCCCGATGTCTTGTTCATGACGGCTACGCCTATTCCGCGGACGCTGGCGATCTCTGTGTTCGGCGACATGGACGTTTCGGTCATCGACGAGATGCCTGCAGGAAGAAAAGCGATTGAAACTTATTGGGCAAAGCACCACATGCTTGACCGGGTTCTTGGATTTGTGCAGAAAGAACTTGATAAAGGCAGACAGGCCTATGTGATCTGCCCGCTCATTGAAGAATCAGATAAGCTGGATGTTCAAAATGCGATTGATGTGCATGCTCAGCTCCAGCATTATTTTCATCAGAACAGGGTCGGTTTGATGCACGGAAGACTTCATTCTTCTGAAAAAGAAGAAGTGATGAGAGAGTTTGCCGAGAACCGGTGCCATGTGCTTGTGTCTACAACAGTAGTGGAGGTCGGAGTAAATGTACCGAACGCAACGATGATGGTGATCTATGATGCCGAACGGTTTGGGCTGTCACAGCTCCATCAGCTCCGTGGCCGTGTCGGACGAGGAAGTGAGCAGTCATATTGTATTTTAATCGCTGACCCGAAATCAGAAGAAGGAAAAGAAAGAATGCGGATCATGACAGAAACGTCTGATGGTTTTGTTCTATCGGAAAAAGATCTCGAACTTAGAGGTCCCGGGGATTTTTTCGGGAACAAACAAAGCGGGCTTCCTGATTTTAAGATTGCGGATATCGTACATGACTACCGGGTGCTTGAGGTGGCGAGAAACGATGCTTCCCGGATGGTCAAAACCGCTTCCTTCTTTAAGGATGAAGCCTTTGCACCTCTTAGAAGATTCCTTGAAGAAGAGGGAGTGTTTACATCAGAGCGCCTTGACTGACGAAGTGTTCCGGCGCTTTTGGACCTCTCCTTCCTTGAAATGATATAGCTGCTATTATATACTACTGTTAGTACCAGCTCTTAAAAAGTAAAAAAACCGTGCATCCATAGAGGCTGATGCTTAAATAGCATATCTGGATGGTGTATACATGAAGAGGACAAAAAAGGAACGACAGGCTTTGCTTAAAGCTACGATTGAAGAGACTCCTTTTATTACGGATGAAGAACTGGCAGATAAATTTTCAGTCAGTGTCCAGACGATTCGCCTGGACCGCCTGGAACTATCGATCCCAGAACTGCGAGAACGGATCAAATACGTGGCACAGCAGCAGCTGGATACCGTTAAAGCCCTTCCCCTGGAGGAAGTCATCGGCGAAATTATTGATCTCCAGCTGGATGAAGCCGCAATATCCATCTTGGACATAAAGAGTGAACATGTATTTTCCCGGACAAAAATAGCCAGAGGCCATCATCTTTTCGCGCAGGCGAACTCGCTTGCGGTGGCCATTATTAACGATGAGCTGGCTCTGACATCAAAGGCAAGGATCCGCTTCACCCGACAAGTAAAAGAGGGGGAGCGAGTCGTTGCGAAAGCACGGGTCAGCAGCATTGAGGGCTATCGGACAACAGTAGAAGTCACGAGCTACGTTGAAAAAGAGGTGGTGTTATCCGGGGAGTTCATCATGTTCCGTTCGACTGGAGAGGGAAGGGAAGGAACTACGACATGAGAATTGCCATCGATGCAATGGGTGGCGACAATGCACCTGAAGCTCAGGTAAAAGGAGCTTTAAAAGCACTCGCTGCTTTTGATGATCTTACCATCGTTTTAGTTGGAGATGAAAAGAAAATCTCCCCTTATTTGAACGGTGAGAATGATATTGAGGTCATTCATACAGAAGAAAAAATTGAAAGTGATGATGAACCGGTCCGTGCCGTGAGGAAGAAAAAGAATGCTTCTATGGTTCTGGCTGCGAAAGAGGTAAAAGAAGGACGCGCGGATGCCTGTATTTCGGCGGGAAACACCGGAGCTCTTATGGCTTCTGGTCTATTTAATGTCGGCAGGATCAGCGGAATCGACCGTCCGGCCCTTTCTCCAACGCTTCCAACCGTAGACGGCAAGGGTTTTCTGCTTCTGGACGTAGGCGCCAATATGGATGCAAAACCTGAGCATCTGCTGCAGTACGCCATCATGGGCAGTACATATGCTGAACAAGTAAGGGGTACGAGTTCTCCGAGAGTCGGCCTTTTAAATGTCGGTACAGAAGATGAAAAAGGGAACGCTTTAAGCAAGGCAGCCTTTCAGCTGCTGAAAGAAGCGCCAGTGAATTTTATTGGCAATGTGGAAGCGAGGGAACTACTGAACGGAGCAGCCGATGTGGTCGTCTGTGATGGTTTTTCCGGAAACGTCGTCTTAAAAACGATAGAAGGAACGGCTCTGACGATGTTTTCTTTGCTGAAGCAGGAGCTTACAGCAACGGCAATCAGCAAGCTTGCCGCAGGAATTTTAAAACCCCGCCTAAAAGGCTTGAAGAACAAGCTGGATTATTCGGAGTATGGCGGAGCAGGATTATTCGGCCTGGCTGCGCCGGTAGTAAAAGCCCATGGTTCATCCGATGAGAACGCGGTATTCAACGCGGTCAGACAGACGAAAACGATGGTAGAGAAAAATGTGGTTCAAATTATTGCTGAAAAGATGAAAGAATTTGAAAGAGAAGAACAGAAGGGGGAAGAATAATGGGTAAAATTGCGTTTCTTTTTCCGGGACAAGGCTCCCAAAGCGTAGGAATGGCTCAGGAACTGGCACAAAACTTTGAAGAAGCCCGAACTATCTTTGATACAGCAGATAAAAAACTCGGTGTCTCTTTATCTTCTATCATTTTTGAAGGGCCGGAAGACGACTTAAAGCGTACAGAAAATACACAGCCGGCATTGCTTACTGCAAGTACTGCTGTTCTGGAAGTTTTTAAAAAACACGGCATTAAACCGGATTATACAGCCGGCCATAGTCTTGGTGAATACTCAGCTCTCGTTGCAGCCGGCAGCCTTTCATTTGAGGATGCGGTATACGCGGTCAGACAGCGGGGACTATTTATGGAAGAAGCAGTGCCGACAGGTGTCGGTGCCATGTCCGCCATCCTTGGGATGAAACAGGAGGAGCTTGAAGCGATTACAGAAAAGGTGTCTGAGAACGGGGACGCTGTTCAGGTCGCTAATCTTAACTGCCCAGGGCAGATCGTTATTTCTGGCACAGCCCAGGGAGTAGCCGATGCTTCAAGCCTTGCTAAAGAAAACGGCGCAAAAGTGATCCCTCTTCAAGTGAGCGGTCCTTTCCATTCTTCTCTCATGGAACCGGCAGCTGAAAAGATGCAGGATGTACTTGATTCGATTA
This sequence comes from Fictibacillus sp. NRS-1165, assembly GCF_050468105.1. Lineage (NCBI taxonomy): Bacteria > Bacillati > Bacillota > Bacilli > Caryophanales > Fictibacillaceae > Fictibacillus > Fictibacillus sp. NRS-1165. The sequence continues at coordinate 120,608 of NZ_JBDPNU010000031.1, read as the reverse complement.
CTATCCGTGATGCCGAAATTCCGGTGATCGCGAACGTCACTGCCAAACCGGTTACAAGCTCGGTGGAAATTAAGGAAAAGCTGGTTAAGCAGATCTACTCGCCTGTCAGATGGGAAGAAACGATTAATGAACTGATGGCTTTAGGCGTAGATACCTTTATTGAAATCGGACCCGGAAAAGTGCTTTCAGGGCTCGTGAAGAAGGTGAACCGCCGTGCAAATGTCATCGCCATCAGTGATGAAGCAACGATAAATGCGGCAGTTGTAAAACTGAAGGGAGAGTAAACCAATGTTAAATGGAAAAACAGCTCTTGTTACAGGTGCATCCAGAGGGATTGGCAGAGCGATCGCACTGGAACTTGCCAAGAATGGCGCTAAAGTGGCCGTAAACTATGCAGGCAGTGAAGCGAAGGCAAAGGAAGTCGTCGATGAGATCCGCTCAATGGGGCAGGATGCCATCGCGGTGCAGGCGAATGTCGCGGACAGTGAGTCAGTTGCCGGAATGGTCAAAGCAGTGATTGAGGAGTTTGGTTCTCTTGATATCCTAGTTAATAATGCCGGGATCACAAAAGACAATCTCATCATGAGAATGAAAGAGGACGAGTGGGATGCGGTCATTGATACAAACTTGAAAGGTGTATTCCTTTGTACAAAAGCTGTTACCCGCCAGATGATGAAACAAAGAAAGGGAAGAATCATTAATATTTCTTCCATTGTCGGTGTATCAGGAAACCCTGGACAAGCCAACTATGTTGCAGCAAAAGCAGGTGTCATCGGCCTCACAAAATCTACGGCTAAGGAATTAGCCAGCCGAAGCATTACCGTGAACGCAGTGGCTCCAGGATTCATTGATACTGATATGACGGACGTGCTTGAAGAGAATGTAAAAGGCGAGATGCTGAAGGCGATCCCGCTTGCCCGTTTCGGAAGCACAGACGACATCTCTTCACTCGTCACGTTCCTTGCCAGTGACAGCAGTTCCTATATTACTGGACAAACGATTCATGTTGACGGCGGAATGGTGATGTAAGAATAGGGAAAGCTGGGTAGAGAGAGTCTTTCAGCGTTTCTTGATCCGGCTACAACGATCAATCCGGTCGTTTCAGCTTTTCTCTGTTTTCTATCTTTTTTTTTCTTATGAAATGGTATATATTATTGAAAGGAGGTGAATACACATGGCAGACGTATTAGAAAGAGTTTCAAAGATTATCGTAGATCGTCTTGGTGTAGACGCTGCAGAAGTTAAACCAGAAGCTTCTTTTAAAGAAGATCTTGGTGCTGACTCCTTGGACGTTGTTGAACTAGTAATGGAACTTGAGGACGAATTTGATTTGGAAATTTCCGACGAAGATGCTGAGAAGATTACAACGGTTGGTGACGTTGTTAATTACATAAACAGCAACAACAACTAATTTTATGCTAAGCAAAGTCCCGTAACAGATGGTGCGGGACTTTAAACCTGTTGGCAGAAGAATAAAGCTGGTACCCTCTAAGTTTTTGCAGGAGGCAATGATGAAAGGTTCAAAGAAACAGACGTCAAATTTAAAGAAACATTCAAGGCAGAGGTTTAAGCATCAGGCAAGAAAACAAATGGATGAAAAGGTACGCAAACAAAAGGTAGCCCCCTTACAGGAACGAATTAATCTCTTCTTTGACAATGAAAAATTGCTGGTTCAGGCATTTACCCATTCATCATATGTGAATGAGCATCGGGGACGTCCTTACGAAGACAACGAGAGGCTTGAATTTTTAGGGGATGCAGTTCTTGAGTTAACCATTTCTCAATTTCTTTACTCAAAGTTTTCAACGATGAGCGAAGGAGAGTTAACGAAATTAAGAGCGGCCATTGTCTGTGAGCCATCCCTTGTCATATTGGCCAACGAGCTTCATTTTGGGGATTATGTATTGCTGGGCAAAGGCGAAGAAAATACTGGCGGACGAACGCGGCCCGCTTTGCTTGCAGATGTGTTTGAAGCCTTTATTGGTGCATTGTACCTTGATAAAGGGATCGAAGCGGTTAAAGAATTTTTGGAAATACATGTATTTCCCCGAATTAATGAAGGTGCTTTTTCTCATGTGATGGATTTTAAGAGCCAGCTTCAGGAATATGTTCAACGCGAAGGCCTTGGGACCATTGATTATAAAATCATTCAGGAAAAAGGTCCGGCGCATAACCGGGAATTCGTATCTGAGGTAAAATTGAATGAGGATACGTTTGGTGTCGGCTTTGGACGTTCTAAAAAAGAAGCAGAGCAGCATGCTGCACAGGAAGCGCTGGAGAAAATAATGAAACATTAAAAACACCCTGCGAACAGGGTGTTTTTCTTATGATTATGTACGAGCTTACTTCTTTTTTAAGGAACCGAGCTCGGAAACGATGCCTTCCATATCCCGGACACTGAATCCTGGCATTTTCATTACCATATCATAAAGTTCTTTGATGTCATCATACTGGTCAACGGTGTAGTCATCCCCTTGGATCAGACCGGAGTTTACAAGCTGAAGCTTTTTTTTCAAGCCTTCTATCATAAACTCTATATTCTCCTGGCTGGGAGTGGATAAGTTCATAGTAGCACCCTTTCTATCCTCTTTCTTTCGTAATTGTAGCACAAAAGAATCTATTTGTATGTTGATCTATGTTAAAATAAATTAGTTAAGAATACATAAGGGGGATTAAGATGTTCCTCAAACGATTAGATGTAGCAGGGTTTAAGTCTTTTGCGGACCGAATCAATATTGAATTTGTACCCGGTGTGACCGCGGTCGTTGGGCCCAACGGGAGCGGCAAAAGCAACATTTCGGATGCCGTCCGCTGGGTGCTTGGTGAACAATCCGCCAAATCCCTTCGCGGTTCCAAGATGGAAGATATCATCTTTGCGGGAAGCGATAACCGCAAGCCGCTCAACGTCGCTGAAGTAACGCTAACTCTTGATAACGAAGATCAGCATATACCGCTTGAATATAATGAGATCAGTGTCACGCGAAGGGTCTATCGTTCGGGTGACAGTGAATATTTGTTGAATAAACAGCAATGCCGCCTGAAGGACATCGTGGACCTGTTCATGGATTCGGGGCTTGGGCGTGAAGCGTATTCGATTATCGGTCAGGGAAAGATTGAAGAGATCTTGAGCAGCAAATCGGAGGATAGACGAAGAATCTTCGAAGAGGCGGCCGGGGTTCTGAAATACAAAACCCGAAAACAAAAAGCAGAGCAAAAATTGCAGGAAACCCAAGAGAATTTAAACCGTGTCGAAGATATTCTGCATGAATTGGAAGGCCAAGTTGAACCATTGAAAATACAGGCTTCCATCGCCAGAGATTTCCTTGAGAAAAAAGAAGAGCTGCAGCAGATCGAAGTGGCTTTGACTGTATATGAAATTGAGGAATTGCACGAAAAATGGGAAAAACAATCCAGGCTTGTAGATGAACTTAAGAACAAGGAGTTCGAACTGTCATCGAAAGTAAAACATGAGGAAGCTTCTCTTGAACGGGCCCGTGCGGATATACAGGCGCTGGACGAGTCCATTGATGAACTGCAGCAGTCGCTGCTCGTCGCCAGTGAAGAGCTGGAAAAACTTGAAGGAAAGCGCGAAGTTTTAAAAGAACGAAAGAAAAACTATCATCAGAATAAAGAGTCTCTGAAACAGCAGATTCAAACGCTGAAGAAAAAAAGCGAGGTACTGCAAACAAGTTCTCTTGAAGGTGCCAAGCATTTCGGAGAAAAGAAGAAGGAGCTGCGTTCACTAAGGAGCCAGCTGAAGGAAGAAGAAAACAGTCTTTCCATTATTGAACTTGATCTCGAGACGGAGCTTGAACGGCTGAAAAGCGATTACTTTGAGAACTTAAACAGCCAGGCATCGGTTAAAAATGAGATCAGGTATCTCACAGACCAGCAGAATCAGCAGCAGTTTAAATCAAGCAGACTGGATCAGGAACATGAGAAATATGTAGCAGAACGAGAGAAAGTGAGCTCAGATAAGAAGGCGCTGCTCATGAAAGTCAAGGAAGCCGAAGAGAAAATCCAGGCGCATTTAAAGCAGTATGCTTCGATAAAACAGAAGCTCGAACAAAAGGAACAAGAGAACGAGGAAAAGCAGAGCCAGTTGTATCAGGCTTATCAGTTCATTCAGCAGTTCAAATCGAAAAAGGAATGGCTCGAGTCGATGCAGGACGAATATCAGGGGTTCATACAGGGTGTAAAGGAAGTGCTGAAAGCAAAAGGGACCATTCTGCAGGGTATAGAAGGCGCAGTGGCAGAACTCATCAGTGTGCCTGCTGATATTGAAACAGCGATTGAAACAGCCCTTGGCGGATCCATGCAGCACGTGGTCACGCAAAGTGAGAAGGATGCTGTAGCGGCGATCGCATTTTTAAAGAAAAAAAGGTACGGCAGAGCTACCTTCCTGCCACTGTCTGTCATAAAGGGACGGTATATTCAGCCGTCCGATATCAGCTTGGTCGCCTCGCATCCCGCTTATGTCGGAGTGGCCTCAACTCTTGTAACAGGGGACAGTAAATACGAGAAGATCATCGCTAACCTGTTAGGGAATATCGTGATCGCTAAAACGATCGAGGGGGCAAACGAGATCGCCAAAGCCCTGCGTTACCGGTACCGGATTGTCACTCTCGAAGGGGACGTAGTCAGTGCGGGCGGTTCCATGACAGGCGGAAGCATCAAGCAGAAGAATTCATCGCTCCTTGGAAGACAGCGCGAGCTCGACGCCGTCACTGAAAAACTGGCTAGAATGGAACAGCAGACGGCGGCCGTTGAAGAGCAGGTAAAAGATTCAAAAGCATCGATTGCCAAGTTGAGGTCTGAGCTTGAAACCTTTCGAGAGGAAGGAGAAAACAGCAGGCTTGAGGAGCAATCGGTCAAAAGCAGGCTGAGGGAAATTGAAATCGAAGAGAAAAACCTGAATGACCGGCTCTCATTGTATGACCGGGAGAAGAACAGCTTCCAATCAGAACAAAGCACGATTACTGAAAGAGTTAAAGAACTCGAAAAATCGTTAGAGAAAAACGTAAAAGATGCAAAAGCATTGGAAACACAGATTGAACAGCTGGATGCCCGCAAGAAAGACCAGCAAACGTCAAAAGAAGAGATTCAGCAGTCAGTCACAGCGTTGAAAATCAAGATCGCAGAAAAAGAACAGCAAGCGGCCAACCAGGAAGAGAAGCTGGAAAGACTTCAAATGGAGCTCAGGGATGTCAATGAACAGCTAAAAGAGACCGAGCAGGATTTCTGGATGCTGGAAGAAGAGATGAACAGCAATTCCTCCGGTGAAGAAGTACTTGACGGACATATTTCCAAACAACGAGAGGATAAGAATGCTGTTCTTCACCTGATCTCGCAGCGCAGACAGGATCGTCTGGCGGATTACCAGCAAGTGGAAGACCGGGACAGGGAACTGAAAGAGTCAAAACGCATTCTTAAACAGCTGAACGATGCCCTCCGTACGGAAGAGGTCAGCATCAACAGGCTCGATGTGGAGCTCGACAACCGGCTCACCCATCTGCGGGAGGAATATGAGCTTTCCTTTGAAGGGGCGAAGGAACAGTTCCAGCTGACGATGGACGCTGCTGATGCGAGGAAAAAGGTCAAGCTGATCAAACTTGCGATCGAAGAACTCGGATTGGTGAACCTTGGTGCCATCGAGGAGTATGAACGTGTATCCCAGCGTTTTGACTTCCTGACCGAACAAAGAGGAGACCTTGTTGAAGCAAAACAGACCCTGCACGGTGTCATCGATGAGATGGACGAAGAGATGAAGAGGAGGTTCGATGAAACGTTCGCGAACATCCGCTCCCATTTCGGCCAGATTTTCAAGGAACTGTTTGGCGGAGGAAGGGCCGATCTATCCTTGACTAACCCGGACGATCTTCTAACGACCGGTGTGGATATCCTCGCTCAGCCACCGGGGAAAAAGCTGCAGCATCTTGCGCTTTTGTCCGGAGGAGAACGGGCTCTAACCGCGATCGCCTTGTTGTTTGCCATCTTAAAGGTCCGTCCAGTTCCGTTCTGTATCCTTGATGAAGTAGAGGCAGCACTCGATGATGCGAATGTGAGCCGCTACGCCAGCTATTTGCGGACGTTCAGCAAAGAGACCCAGTTTATTGTGGTTACCCACCGGAAAGGAACGATGGAGGAAGCGGACGTGCTGTATGGTGTGACGATGCAGGAATCCGGCGTCTCCAAGCTGGTTTCCGTAAAGCTGGAGGAATCAAAGGAACTCGTCGGGGCAAAGTAATATTTATTTATCGCACACGATTTGAAGGAGGAACCTATGAGCTTCTTAAAACGATTAAAAGACAAATTTACTTCACAAACCGATTCTGTATCTGAAAAATTCAAGAGCGGCTTGGAAAAAACGAGATCCTCCTTTTCCACAAAGGTAAATGATCTCGTCAAACGCTACAGAAAAGTGGATGAAGAATTCTTTGAGGAACTTGAAGAAATCTTAATCAGTGCTGATGTCGGCGTGCATACCGTCATGGATCTGATCGACACGTTGAAGGATGTTGCGCGAACAAGGAATATCCAGGAGACAGAAGAATTAAAATCAGCGATCTCTGAAACTCTGGCTGGAATGCTCCATAAAGGAGAACAGGATGGAAGCCTCAACCTTCAATCAGAAGGGATGACCGTGATATTGTTCGTAGGGGTAAACGGAGTAGGGAAGACGACGACGATCGGAAAGCTCGCCCACCAGCTCAAACGGGAAGGGAAGTCGGTCATGCTCGCGGCAGGGGATACGTTTCGTGCAGGAGCGATCGAGCAGCTCGAAGTCTGGGGGCAGCGTGCAGGTGTGGATGTGATAAAACATCAGGAAGGCTCAGATCCAGCGGCTGTTATTTTTGACAGTGTAAAAGCAGCAAAGTCCAGAAACGTGGATGTCCTGATGTGTGATACAGCTGGAAGGCTGCAGAACAAAGTTAACTTAATGAATGAGCTGGAAAAAGTGAAGCGTGTCATCGAACGTGAAATACCCGGAGCACCTCATGAGGTATTGCTTGTAGTAGATGCAACAACTGGACAGAACGCGATGAGCCAGGCGAAGATCTTCAGCCAGTCCACGAACGTTACAGGTCTTGTCCTTACTAAACTGGATGGGACAGCAAAGGGGGGGATCGTTCTCGGTATTCGAAACGAGCTAGATATCCCAGTAAAATATGTCGGCCTTGGCGAAAAGATCGACGACTTGCAGGCATTTGATCCAGATCAGTTTGTCTACGGACTGTTTTCTGGATTAGAGGAAGAAAAAGCGGAGTAAATTCCGCTTTTTCTTTTTTATGATGCCGGATGGATGAAGAACGTTTTGATGCCGCCGATGGTTTGACAAGAAAAAATCTTGACATTGTTTTCAGGACAGTGTACTATAATTTAACGTAAAGGCTTTTCACTTAACAAGGGGTGTTGGGATGCTGGATAAAACGACGAGAATCAATTATCTGTTTGACTTTTATCAATCATTGCTGACACCGAAGCAAAAGAATTACATGGCTTTTTATTATCTGGATGACTTTTCCCTTGGAGAAATCGCTGAACAATATAATGTGAGCCGCCAGGCCGTTTATGATAACATTAAGCGGACAGAGGCGATGCTAGAAGAGTATGAGGAAAAGCTCGGTTTATTTGCGAAATTTCAAGAACGCGATCAGTTACTTTCCAGATTAAAAGAACTGCTCGGAAATTCGTCTGATAAAGTTCTTGAGATCATTGATCGCCTTGAAAACATGGAATAGGAGGCGACAATACAATGGCATTTGAAGGATTAGCCGACCGGCTTCAGAATACCCTGCAGAAAATAAGGGGGAAGGGCAAGGTTACGGAAACAGACGTTAAAGAAATGATGCGTGAAGTCCGTCTTGCACTTTTGGAAGCCGACGTTAACTTCCGGGTAGTAAAAGATTTTATCAAACGAGTGACAGAACGTGCTGTAGGCCAGGAAGTGCTGAAGAGCCTGACCCCGGGCCAGCAGGTGGTAAAAGTTGTCCACGAAGAACTTACTTCCTTATTGGGCGGGGAGCAGAGCAAAATCGCTGTCAACAACCGTCCGCCAACCGTCATCATGATGGTCGGTCTTCAGGGAGCGGGTAAAACAACGACGACCGGGAAGCTTGCGAATCATCTTCGCAAAAAGCATAACCGCAAACCTCTTTTAGTCGCTGCCGATATTTATCGTCCTGCAGCGATTCAGCAGATTGAAACTTTGGGAAAACAGCTCAGTCTGCCTGTTTTTTCAATGGGTGACAAAGTAAGCCCGGTTGAGATCACGAAACAAGCGCTGGCTAAGGCAAAAGAGGAGCATCATGATTATGTCCTCATCGATACGGCTGGACGTCTTCATATCGATGAAGAACTTATGGATGAGCTCCAGAAGGTCAAGGAGCTGGCCAATCCAAATGAGATTTTCCTTGTGGTTGACGCCATGACCGGGCAGGACGCCGTGAACGTCGCCGAGAGTTTTAACGAACAGCTCGGATTAACGGGTGTCGTGCTGACCAAGCTTGACGGAGACACACGAGGCGGTGCCGCACTATCGATTAAAGCGGTGACCGATCTGCCGATAAAATTTGTCGGTATGGGAGAAAAGATGGATGCGCTCGAGCCGTTCCATCCTGACAGGATGTCCTCCAGAATTCTTGGAATGGGAGATGTGCTTACTCTAATCGAGAAAGCGCAGACGACCGTTGATGAAGAAAAGGCCAAAGAGCTGCAGAAGAAAATGCGGGATATGTCCTTTACCTTCGACGACTTCCTTGAACAGATGGGGCAGGTCAGAAACCTGGGCCCTCTTGATGAACTGCTCAGCATGATGCCGGGCGCGAACAAGATGAAGGGCTTGAAGAATGTTTCCATTGATGAGAAACAGATCGGCCATGTCGAGGCCATTATAAAGTCGATGACCAAACTCGAAAGAGAACAGCCGGAGATCATTAACGCTTCAAGAAGAAAAAGGATTGCCAAGGGCAGCGGTCGCACCGTACAGGAGGTCAACCGTCTGATCAAGCAGTTCGATGAAATGAAAAAGATGATGAAGCAGATGTCCGGCATGATGAAAGGCAAGAAGAAAGGCGGAATGAAATTTCCGTTTATGTAAGATTGGATGAATTTTCTGGTTTACAAAGCTGGAAGTTTATTATATTATATTGATTTGTGTGAACAATTTTCGGAGGTGTATTTTTACAATGGCAGTAAAAATTCGTTTAAAACGCATGGGGCAAAAGAAAGCTCCATTTTATCGTGTAGTAGTAGCAGATTCCCGCGCACCGCGTGATGGCCGCTTTATTGAAGAGATTGGTACTTACAATCCAGTCGCAAACCCTGCAGAAGTTAAAATCAACGAAGAGCAGGCACTTAAATGGATGCTTGATGGCGCGAAGCCTTCAGACACTGTACGCAACCTTTTCTCTAACGCTGGACTAATGGAAAAGTATCACAACGCTAAACTACAAAAATAATGGGTGATGATATGATGACAGAGTTAATCGAGACGATTGTTAAGGCTCTTGTTGATCATCCAGAAGAAGTCAGCGTGAAAGAAATAGCTGACGGCGAAAAGCTTGTTTATCAATTGACCGTCCACAGCTCAGATATGGGCAAGGTGATCGGCAAACAAGGACGGGTGGCAAAAGCCATTCGTACCGTTGTCAATGCTGCGGGAACAAGCCAGAATAGACGCATTTCACTTGAGATCGTATAGGACGGGTTGGAAATGCGGCGCAAAGTTATTTCTGTAAGCTTGAAAAAGGGATGGGGGCAGCCTCAGCCCTTTTTTGTACTTTCAACTTTTTTATTTTATTATAGAATTTGATCATTCAGCCCACACTGTAATATAAGAATCGGGCAGCAAGGGTGGATACATATGTCGAAATGGTTAAATGTAGGGAAGATCGTGAATACGCACGGTATACGGGGAGAAGTCCGGGTGATCTCGCGGACTGACTTTCCTGAAGAACGCTACAAAAAAGGAAACACGCTTTATGTGGATTTCGGTGACGGAAGCAGCCTAGTGCCCGTTGTCATAGCTGCACACCGGGTCCATAAACAATTTGACCTTTTGCAGTTTGAAGAACATCCTAACATTAACGATGTTGAAAAGTATAAAGGTCATCTGCTCAAAACACCTGCTAATGCAGCGGTCGATCTTGATGAAGGCGAATTCTTTTATCATGATATTATTGGCTGTACGGTGATGACTGAGGAAGGAGAAGAGCTCGGGAAGATAAAAGAGATTCTTTCTCCGGGAGCGAATGATGTTTGGGTTGTGAAACGAAAGAATTTCGGTCCGGATATTTTAATTCCTTACATTCCTCCAGTTGTGAAAAAGGTGGATATCGAAAACAAGCAGGTCACGATTCATCTTATGGATGGCTTGATCTAAAATGATAATCGATGTCTTATCTCTGTTTCCTGAAATGTTTACCGGTGTATTTGGATCATCTATCCTTAAAAAGTCACAGGAGAAGGGTCTTGTGCAGTTTCATGTTACCGATTTTAGAGAGTATACAGAAAACAAGCATCGGCGTGTTGATGATTATCCCTACGGCGGGGGAGCAGGAATGGTGCTGACACCCCAGCCCCTGTTTGACGCTGTAGAAGCCCTGACACCGAGGAGCGGAACACCGCCGAGGGTGATCCTGCTCTGCCCGCAGGGAGAGCGCTACAGCCAGCAGAAGGCTGAGGAGCTTTCAAAAGAATCGCACCTGATTTTTCTCTGTGGGCATTATGAAGGTTATGACGAAAGAATCCGGGAAAGTCTTGTGACCGATGAGATCTCCATCGGTGATTTTGTGCTCACTGGCGGAGAACTCGGTGCGATGGTTATCATCGACAGTGTAACGAGGCTTTTACCTGGTGCTCTGGGCAACGAAGAGTCCCCCGTTAAGGACTCTTTCAGCAGCGGGCTGCTTGAACATCCTCAGTATACGAGGCCTGCGGATTTCAGGGGCATGAAGGTGCCAGAGGTCCTACTGTCTGGAAATCACAAATACATTGAGGAATGGCGCACCAAAGAGTCGCTGAAGCGCACATGGAAAAGAAGGCCGGATCTGTTGGAAAGAGTAGACCTGACCGCTCAAGAGAAAAAGTGGCTGGAAGAGGTTAAAAAAGAGGACTAATTTTGTTGGAACTACTTGCCTCGGTCCATTACCTATGGTAAGATATTACTCGTGGCTTAGGCCAGTATTAAGGTGTTCCGCTGCTGATAAACGCGAGCAAGAACATCTGTCGGAAGGAGGCAATAACTATGCAACAGATTATTGCAGAGCTTACTAAAGAGCAATTAAAATCGGATCTTCCTAAGTTCCGTTCTGGTGATACTGTTCGTGTACACGTAAAGGTTGTCGAGGGAACTCGTGAACGTATCCAGCTTTTCGAAGGCGTTGTAATCAAAAAGCGCGGAACTGGAATCAGCGAAACATTTACTGTTCGTAAGATTTCTTACGGTGTTGGTGTAGAGCGTGTATTCCCTTTACATTCACCTAAAATCGCGAACCTTGAAGTCGTTCGACGCGGTAAAGTTCGTCGTGCTAAGCTTTACTACTTGCGTGCACTTCGCGGTAAAGCAGCTCGTATTAAAGAGATTCGCTAATTACACACAAAAGGAGCTTGACTCATCTCAAGCTCCTTTTTACATATTTAAAAAATGTTGTAGTGAAAATTTAAGTTGAATGTGAGGATGAAGTATGGCACGTCAGAAAAAAGAATCTTGGGAATGGTTGAAAGCATTGGCAGTGGCCTTGATTCTCGCCGGAGCAATCCGTTACTTTTTATTTGCTCCGATCGTGGTTGACGGCGAGTCCATGATGCCAACCTTGCATAACAGGGACCGGCTTGTTGTCAATAAGATGGATAAACCTGAACGATTTGATATTGTAGTGTTCAAAGCGACAGAAACAAAGGATTACATCAAGCGTGTCATCGGTCTTCCGGGCGACCAGATCGAGTACAAGAATGATACTTTGTATGTAAACGGTAAACCACTTAAGGAAAAATATTTGGATCCGTATAAGAAACAGACGAAAGATGGAAACTTAACGTATGATTTCACTCTTTACGAGGTAACAGGCAAACAGACTGTTCCGAAGGGTAAAGTTTTCGTGCTCGGGGATAACCGGCGCCACAGCAGTGACAGCCGGAATATCGGCACAGTGGACATGGATGATATCGTCGGCAAAGCCAGCATAAGATTCTGGCCGATTAATGATATAGGTGTAGTAAAGTAGGTGAAGGAATGACCATTCAATGGTTTCCTGGCCATATGGCAAAAGCCAGGCGTGAAATTACAGAAAAACTAAAACTGATTGATGTCGTGTTCGAATTGGTAGATGCGAGAGTTCCTTTGGCCTCCCGGAATCCGATGATTGATGAAATAACGGCAGGAAAACCGAGGCTTGTGCTGCTGAACAAAGCGGATATGGCTGATCCTGAGGTTACAAAGTTATGGTCCGAATATTTCGAGCAAAAAGGCCTCGCTGTACTTGTGATCAATTCCAAAACCGGGCAGGGCATCAATCGGATCGAAGCCAAGGCAAAAGAACTGGTTAAAGAAAAATTCGACAAGATGAGAGCGAAGGGCATCGTTAAGCCAAGAGCTGTAAGAGCGCTTATCCTCGGCATCCCCAACGTTGGCAAATCGACGCTGATTAACCGGATGGCAGGAAAAAACATTGCGGTTACAGGAGATAAACCGGGCGTAACTAAGAAACAGCAATGGATTAAAGTGGGTTCATCTCTTGAATTGCTTGATACACCGGGGATTCTCTGGCCAAAGTTTGAGGATCAGTCCATTGGTCTTAAGCTGGCTGTAACAGGGGCCATCAAAGAAACTCTTCTGGATTTTACAGAGATTGTCCTGTTCGCGTTAAAATACTTTAAGGACCACTATCCTGCGAGGCTGCAGGAACGCTATAATCTTGAGACGATCCCTGAAGAACCGATCGCCCTCTTTGATGAGATCGGAAAAAAACGAGGCTGTTTGATGAGCGGCGGCCATATTGATTATGAGAAGACTGCAGAAATCGTGCTTCGTGACATCCGCTCTGAAAAATTAGGCAGATTATCGTATGAAAGACCGGAAGATTTTATCCAATAGGCACGCAAATGCGTGCCTTTTTTCTTTATAATTAAACCATGCGGGTCTAAATGACTGAGGAAAATCGCCGATATACATAGAAAGCGAAGGTTGAAGAATGAAACTTACGATAAAAGAAATTGAGAACAAAATTCATACGCTTAGAGAAGAAGAAAATAAGCTTAGGGCGTTTATGCATGAACTTCAAAATGATGAGCGGACCGGGGTAAAAAAAATCCTGATGAAACATGAAAGAGCACTTGAAGCAGCCCGGCTGCTTCGGGACCGTTTTGATCAGATGATGGTCTATGAAAAGGAGTGGACCAGTCTAGGCAAAAGGATGATCGCCGGTCTTGATGAAGCCGGAAGGGGGCCACTTGCCGGCCCGGTGATCGCAGCGGCAGCCATTTTGAAACCGGGTACGTACATAGCGGGATTGAACGATTCCAAAATGCTAAGTGAATCCAGGCGTGAGGATTTATTTGAGGAGATCATGAAAAACACCGTTTCAGTGGGAATCGGCCTTGTTACCGCACAGGAGATCGATGAGATCAATATCTACCAAGCCTCAAGGAAAGCGATGGTAAAGGCCGTCAAAGCCCTGAAGGTACAACCGGACCATCTGCTCATTGATGCGATGGAACTGCCGCTCGCTGTTACCCAGTCCAAAATCATCAAAGGAGATGCGAAAAGTGTTTCCATTGCAGCTGCGTCTATCGTTGCAAAAGTAACCCGGGACCGGTACATGAAGCAGCTTCATAGGAGCCATCCGCACTATCATTTTAATACGAACATGGGCTATGGAACAAAAGAGCACCTTGAAGCGCTGGAAAAGTTCGGTCCGGTGGAGGAACACCGCCGTTCCTTTTCTCCTGTACAGCAGGGTTCTCTTCTTTAAGCTTAAAAGGAGGGGCAGCTGATGAAAGTTCAGAACGGAGAGCTCCTGCCCCTTAGTGGGGCAAACAAGGGCAAACCGGCTTTGGTTCAGGGCCAGTTGACAACAGGCAAAGTTCTGGAAGCATTGCCTGGGAACGTAGCGAAATTAGCTCTAGGGGGAGAAATTAGGACAGCTCTTCTGGAAACCGTCCTGCAAGCGGGTGAGAGCTATTGGTTTGAAGTGCGTCAAACTGAGCCGCTGGCTTTAAAGAAACTGGAACCCATAACCAACAAAGAAAAAGATGCTGCTGCTTTTGTGGCGGCTCGGTTAGGATCAACAAAAGAACCGGCCGCAAGAATGGCAGCTCAGTTTTTGTTCACCTCCAATCTCCCGGCAACAAAAGACCAGTTAAACAGTATCGCTGAACGGTTTCGGATTTCACAGCACAATGAAGCAGAAACCGGGGAGATCATCACCAAGATGATGAAGCACGATATCCCCCTCACTGAAGGGCCCTTCAGAGTGGTGGAATCAGTTAATGGTACAGGGACTCTGCGGAATGAACTGGTGAAGCTGAGGGATGAAATCGGTCATCAGCAGCCTACACGGCTGTTAAACGAGCTGAAGCAAGCCATTAATGCAGTTTTACAAGGTTCTATGGAAGAATCTACGGAAAAGCCGATCACAGACATTTTGAATGCTTTAGTAAAAAATAAGCAGCAAAAAACGCAGGAGCTAGAATCCATCTTAAAAAAAGCCGGTTGGCTGAATGAGAGTAAGCCCCTGGGAGAAACAAAATCCGGCATAACACCAAAAAGTGAAGGGACGGATGGAAACGCTTGGAACCCGAAATTGGTTCTAAATCAGGGAATAAGCAAGGAACAAACAATGACCGGGCTACTGAAGATTCTTTCAGATCTGCCGGAAGAGGAGGAGCGTCATCTTGTTTACTCGCTGTTCCAAAGTGAAAAAAGGAACACCCGGCCCCCGCTCTCTTTGATGAAGCAGATAGAGCAAATCGGTTTGCTTCATGAAGCGCGGCTGCTGTCAACGAAACTTGATGAGAAAGCTGAAAACCAAAACGTAAAGTCGCTTCTTCTTCAGCTCTTGCATAGTGATGAGCCGATAACAGCAACGGCAAAGACCCAGGCGGAGACCGTATTGAATAAAATTACCGGGCTCCAGCTGACCATGCTTCAAAGCTAAGAGAATGTTCAGCAAGTCCAGCTTCAGCTGCCGGTCATTTTTGGAACGCAGGCCGCTGACCTTTCTATAAGATGGGAAGGAAAACAAACAGGCTCGGGCGAAATTGACAGTGATTACTGCCGTATTCTATTTATTTTACAACTGGAAAACATGAAAGAGACAACCGTTGCAGTTACTATTCAGAACCATATCCTATCTCTGCAGATCTGGAGCGGAGCGGACGGCGCCAAGATGATACCGCGGGACGATATCGAGACACTCCGTCTTTCGCTTCAGCAAATGGATTACCGCTTATCAGGGGTAGCATTGATGGACAGCGGCGAGCAAGGGCCAGCCGCGAAAAGGAACACATCGGAGGCGAGGAATGGAGTCGATCTGAGAGTATAAATAAAGAGAGTAAACTGCCTCGTGCTGCTGCACTTTCCTATCGGAAAAACATGGCAGCCCCAAAGCTAACCGCAAAAGGGACAGGAAAAACTGCAGAGAAAATTTTATCGGTGGCACAGCAAAACAATATTCCGATCCAAAGAGATCCTTCCCTTGTCGCCCTTCTTTCGCAGCTGGAAATCAACGAAAAGATTCCCCAGGAGCTTTATTAGGTGGTCGCCGAAATATTTGCGTTCATCTATCACGTTGACCAGGAGAAGCGTTGATATAAAACGAGCGATAATTTATGTGTGATTGGGCATCCTATAAAAAAAAAGGGAGGCTTCCGTCATGCCAAGAAGAAAACTGTATGTACCTGGTGTCGACTCTATGCTTGACCAATACAGGGAAGAAATCGGCGAGGAATTCGGGATCTACCGTCCAGCTGCCGAACGGGATTTCACAGAAAAAAAAACGGACCGAAACAATAAAAAATCAAACGGCAAAAAAGAAACAAAAAGCAGGAAAGAATAATCCTGCTTTTTTTGTTGGTAAAAATCCGTGAATCGTGTTTTCCTCCCGATTTATTCCATATTATGAAGCAATTAATAGGAAAAAATGTCGAAAATAAGTGAATGCGTTTGCAATTATTCAGTTGAATGGTAGACAGTTCGTGTTCTATTATATAAAATGGTATCGGTAGTTTAGTTTTGAACATGATAGGAGGATGGAGAATGAATATCCACGAGTATCAAGGCAAAGAGGTACTAAGAAAGTACGGTGTGGCTGTTCCTAACGGTAAAGTGGCGTATTCCGTAGAAGAAGCAGTAGAAGCTGCAAAAGAATTAGGAAGCGCTGTAACTGTTGTTAAAGCTCAAATCCACGCTGGCGGACGAGGAAAAGCCGGCGGTGTTAAAGTGGCAAAAAACCTTGATGAAGTTCGTACATATGCGGATGAAATTTTGGGGAAAGTGCTTGTCACTCATCAAACAGGCCCTGAGGGCAAAGAAGTTAAGCGCTTGCTTATTGAAGAGGGCTGCGACATCAAGAAAGAATATTACATCGGCCTTGTCCTTGACCGCGCTACTTCAAGCGTTGTCATGATGGGATCTGAAGAAGGCGGAACTGAAATTGAAGAGGTGGCTGAAAAGACACCTGAAAAAATCTTCAAAGAAGTGATCGACCCTGCGATCGGGCTTCAAGCTTTCCAAGCTCGCCGCTTAGCATTCAACATCAACATCCCGAAAGAGCTTGTGAACAAAGCTGCAAAGTTCATGATGGGGCTTTATACAGCATTTGTTGAAAAAGACTGCTCAATCGCAGAAATTAACCCGCTTGTAGTTACTGGCGACGGCAACGTTATGGCACTTGATGCGAAATTAAACTTCGATTCAAATGCGCTTTACCGCCAAAAAGACATTCTTGAGTACCGTGATCTTGAAGAAGAAGATCCAAAAGAAATCGAAGCTTCCAAATATGACTTGAGCTATATCTCCCTTGATGGGAACATCGGATGCATGGTTAACGGCGCAGGTCTTGCGATGGCAACGATGGATATCATCAAACACTACAGCGGAGATCCTGCCAACTTCCTTGATGTAGGCGGCGGTGCTACAGCTGAAAAAGTTACGGAAGCGTTTAAAATTATCCTTTCTGATGAAAAAGTTAAAGGGATCTTCGTTAACATTTTCGGCGGAATCATGAAATGTGACGTTATCGCTAACGGTGTAGTTGAAGCTACTAAACAAGTAGGATTGAACTTGCCGCTTGTTGTTCGTTTGGAAGGTACAAACGTAGAGCTTGGGAAGAAAATCCTTAATGAGTCAGGCTTGAACATTACTTCTGCAGATTCCATGGCAGACGGTGCTGAGAAGATCGTTTCTTTAGTAAAATAAATTCCCCGAAATAAGGTAGAAGGGTGGAGAAAAATAGATGAGTATTTTTATCAATCAAGACACAAAAGTCATCGTGCAAGGGATTACAGGGTCTGTCGGTTTATTCCATACACAGCAGATGCTTGAATATGGAACAAAAATTGTCGGCGGTGTTACACCAGGTAAAGGCGGAACTGAAGTTGAAGGCCTGCCTGTTTTCAATACAGTAGAAGAAGCGGTGAAAGCAACAGGTGCTACGGCTTCTGTCATTTATGTTCCCCCTGCGTTTGCAGCTGATTCTATCGTTGAAGCAGTCGACGCAGAACTTGACCTTGCAATCTGTATTACAGAAGGCATTCCAGTAATGGACATGGTGAAAGTCAAGCGTTACATGCAAGGCAAGAAAACTCGTCTAGTAGGACCTAACTGCCCAGGTGTAATTACTCCTGAAGAGTGCAAGATCGGTATCATGCCAGGATACATTCATACAAAAGGTCATGTAGGCGTTGTATCACGCTCCGGGACATTGACTTATGAAGCAGTACACCAGCTTACACAGCGCGGGATCGGCCAATCTACAGCAGTAGGGATCGGTGGGGACCCGGTAAACGGTACTGACTTCATTGATGTGCTAAAAGCTTTCAATGAAGACGAAGATACTTATGCTGTGATCATGATCGGTGAAATCGGCGGAACAGCAGAAGAAGAAGCTGCTGAGTGGGTCAAAGCGAACATGAAAAAACCAGTTGTCGGATTCATCGGCGGACAGACAGCACCTCCAGGAAAACGTATGGGCCATGCGGGTGCGATTATTTCCGGCGGTAAAGGTACAGCTGCAGAAAAGATCAAAACTATGCAGGAATGCGGTATTAAAGTCGCTGAAACACCTTCCGTTATGGGAGAAACACTCGTTTCTGTCCTTAAGGAAAAAGGGATTCTCGACCGCTGCACAACACACAAAGCGAATGTATAAGCAGAAAGCTCCCGTTTTTGGGAGCTTTTTTTAAAAAATGATTCTAATTAATGGAGGAGACCTATGGACAGAGAACGGTTAATTCTTCTTCATCATTGCCGCGGAGCAGGATGGAAAGCCATCCAGTCATTTTTAGCATTTGACCCTGAGTTAACAGCAGTTTTTCAAATGAGTAAAAAAGAGCTTTCAGAACGGTTCCGTATGAGTCATCAGAACAACAATGATTTTGTAGAAGATATCCGGAAGCTGTCCTACCGCTCCATTGAACAAACATACCGAAAGCATAATATTAAAATCCATACATATTTTGATAATCATTACCCCGTTCCTCTCCGCCACATTTTTGATCCGCCCTGGGTTTTATACAGTAAAGGGAATACAGAGGTGCTGTCGGCTCCTCTCGCTATTAGTGTAGTGGGAACAAGGAATCCCACCGAGGGGGGATTAAAAAGTCTGAACAAAGTTCTTAATCCGCTGCTACAGGAAGGCTGGATAACGGTCAGCGGACTGGCCGCGGGAATCGACACCCATGCCCATGAATTGACTTTACAGGAGTCAGGAAGTACGATTGCAGTACTCGGATCAGGAATCGGCCATATCTATCCGAGGGCCAATACCGCTTTGGCCCAACGGATCACCGGAAAAGGGCTGCTCGTTTCTGAGTATCCGTTTAACCGTCCACCGAAAAAATGGCAGTTTCCGCAAAGGAACAGAATCATTAGCGGACTCACGCGGGGAACCTTGGTTGTAGAAGCCCGAGAAAAGAGCGGTTCCCTTATTACAGCAGATCAAGCGATGGAACAGGGGAGGGAAGTCTTTGCCGTTCCAGGTTCCATTTTAGATGAGTGTGCGGCAGGAACGAACCGCCTGATCCAGCAGGGAGCCAAGCTAGTAATGGACGCTGAGGACATTTTAAGTGAATTAAGTTTGATCGATTAGGTCAGAATGAAGTATTAGTCCCTATTATTTCTCCTGAATGGAATGGCAATAATTGAAAACCGTTTGACAAATGATGAGAGTCTATTTAATAATAGGGAAGATTTGATTAAACCCTTAAAGGGGGATGCACTGAAAATGGAAGAGTATTTAGTAATCGTTGAATCTCCCGCAAAAGCAAAAACGATAAAGAAATATTTGGGAAGCAAATATATCGTTAAGGCGTCGATGGGCCATGTCAGGGACCTGCCTCGAAGCCAAATGGGAGTAGAAATTAGTGACAATTATAATCCAAAATATATAACGATCAGGGGAAAAGGACCTGTTTTAAAAGAATTGAAGACAGCGGCCAAAAAAGTGAAAAAGATCTTTCTCGCATCTGACCCCGACAGAGAAGGAGAAGCGATCGCCTGGCATCTTGCACACAGCCTGGATATTGATTTGGATTCTGAATGCCGGGTTGTTTTTAACGAGATTACAAAGAATGCCATAAAAGACTCGTTCAAACGTCCGAGGAAAATAAATATGGATCTTGTAGATGCACAGCAGGCGCGTCGGATCCTTGACCGGCTTGTAGGCTATAAGATCAGCCCTTTATTATGGAAGAAAGTGAAAAAGGGGCTCAGTGCCGGACGTGTACAGACGGTTGCTCTAAGATTGATCGTCGAGAGGGAAAACGAGATCAAAGCGTTTGTTCCGGAGGAATACTGGAAGATCAAAGCCGCCTTCTCCTACGGCAAAGATGAATTCGAGGCGGGCTTTTACGGCATCAACGGCAAAAAGAAGGAACTGGCGAATGAAGAGGAAGTCAAGGAAGTCTTAAGCAAGCTAAAAGGAGACACATTTTCTATCGCTTCCGTACAGAAGAAGGAAAGAAAACGCAATCCTGCGCCGCCATTCATCACCTCTTCCCTTCAGCAGGAGGCAGCGAGAAAGCTGAACTTCAGAGCAAAGAAAACAATGATGCTTGCACAGCAGCTATATGAAGGAATCGATCTTGGAAAAGAAGGCACCGTCGGTCTGATTACGTATATGAGAACGGATTCGACCCGAATCTCTGATCTGGCAAAAGAAGAAGCAAGATCGTTTATTCAGGAAGAATTTGGTGAGGAATATGTGAACAAGGCCGATCGTGCGGAGAAGAAGCAAGGTAAAAATGCGCAGGATGCCCATGAGGCGATCCGGCCGTCTTCGGCTTCAAAACATCCAAAAGAATTAAAAGAATATTTGAGCCGTGACCAGCTCCGGCTATACCGGTTAATTTGGGAGCGTTTTATTGCGAGCCAGATGTCATCGGCTGTTTTGGATACGATGACTGTGGATCTCGAGAACCAGGGAGTGATTTTCCGTGCGAACGGTTCTAAGGTGAAATTCCCTGGATTCATGAAGGTATATATTGAAGGTAACGATGACGGCAAAAAAGATGAAGACCGTTTGCTTCCGGATTTGAAAGAGGGTAAGACAGCCGAAAAGCAAGAGATCGAACCGACTCAGCATTTTACACAACCCCCTCCAAGATACAGTGAGGCCAGGCTCGTCAGAACGATGGAAGAGCTCGGGATCGGACGTCCGTCGACCTATGCACCGACCCTTGATACGATCCAGAAGCGCGGCTATGTTATGCTTGATGACAAGAAGTTTCAGCCGACAGAGCTGGGAGAAGTGGTTCTGGAACTGACACTTGAATTCTTTTCAGAAGTATTCAACGTAAAATTTACAGCCCAGATGGAAACGGATCTTGATGAAATTGAAGACGGTGACAAGCATTGGAACGAGGTCATCGACGAATTTTACAAGAGTTTTGAAAAGCAGCTGGTTGTCGCAGAAGAGGAAATGAAGGAAGTAGAGATTAAAGATGAGCCTGCCGGTGAGAACTGTGAGTTGTGCGGGCATGAGATGGTCTTTAAGATGGGGCGCTATGGCAAGTTTATGGCGTGTTCCAATTTCCCGGATTGCCGAAACACGAAACCGATTGTAAAAGACACTGGTGTAGAGTGCCCGGAATGCCATAAAGGAACCATAGTGGAACGAAAGAGCAAAAAGCGCAGAATTTTTTATGGCTGCAGCAGGTATCCAGAGTGTGAATTTGTTTCATGGGATAAACCGGTCGGCCGAACGTGTCCGAAATGCGGTAAAATACTTGTTGAAAAGAAAACGAAAAAAGGAAAAGTCGTACAGTGTATTTCTTGTGATTACGCTGAGGAGCAAGCTTAAAGGGGAGTTTTTCGAAGAATGAACGATTTTGTTAATGTTATCGGCGCCGGGCTGGCGGGAAGTGAAGCAGCCTGGCAGATCGCCAAAAGAGGTATTAAAGTCCATCTATATGAGATGCGGCCAAAAAAACAGACGCCTGCTCACCATACAGATAAGTTTGCAGAGCTTGTATGCTCAAATTCTCTTCGTTCAAACACCTTAACGAATGCCGTTGGTGTTCTGAAGGAAGAGATGAGAAAACTGGATTCGGTCATCATTGCGTCAGCTGATGATTGCTCAGTGCCAGCAGGAGGAGCGCTCGCTGTTGACCGCCATGAATTTGCGGCACTCGTCACAGAACGGGTAAAGAATCATCCGAACGTCACGGTTTTTGAAGAAGAAGTAACAGAAATACCAGAGGGGCCGACAGTAATCGCTACAGGCCCGCTCACTTCTAAAGAACTGTCGGATGCTTTAAGAGCGCTGACGTCGGAGGATTATTTGTACTTTTATGATGCGGCTGCTCCGATTATTGATGCCGAGAGCATCGATATGAATAAAGTGTACCTTAAATCCCGTTATGATAAAGGAGAGGCAGCTTATTTAAACTGTCCGATGACGGAAGAAGAGTTTGACCGGTTTTATGAAGCGCTCATTTCTGCTGAAACTGTACCTTTAAAAGAGTTTGAAAAGGAGATCTTCTTTGAGGGGTGCATGCCGATTGAAGTCATGGGGTCCAGAGGCAAGAAGACGATGCTGTTCGGACCGCTCAAACCTGTTGGTCTTGAGGATCCGAAGACAGGTAAACAGCCGTTTGCTGTAGTCCAGCTAAGACAGGATAACAGTGCAGGAACCCTTTATAATATAGTAGGTTTTCAAACGCATCTGAAGTGGGGGCCTCAGAAAGAAGTCATCCAGCTGATTCCGGGGCTTGAGAACGCGGAAATCATCCGGTATGGTGTGATGCACAGAAACACCTTCATCAACTCTCCTAAGCTTTTAGAAAAGACGTATCAGTTTAAAGACAGAAAAGACCTTTTCTTTGCTGGCCAGATGACAGGTGTTGAAGGCTATGTGGAAAGCGCTGCATCCGGACTCATCGCGGGGATCAATGCTGCCCGACTGATGCAGGATAAAGAACTGCTTGAATTTCCTCAAGAGACTGCGATCGGGAGCATGGCCCATTACATTACGAACGCCAATGCGAAGAACTTCCAGCCGATGAACGCAAACTTCGGGCTTCTGCCTGCTCTTGAAACCCGCATCAGAAACAAGAAAGATCGCTATGCAGCACTCGCTGAACGAGCGCTGGAAACAATTCAGAATTTTATAACAAAATTGTGAACTTGCTTGTCTTTGCCCCTGATCTGTGATAAGATTTAGGGGCTTTGTGAGGTGTGATAAGTGGATTTAAATGACCGCTATTTGAAGATGTTTATCGAGTATTTGCAAATAGAAAAAAATAGTTCACATCATACAACGGAAAACTACGAAAAAGCGATCTTACATTTTACGTCGTTTATGAAACAGCAAGCAATCGAAGGATTCGCTGCTGTTTCTTATCTTTTGGTGAGACATTATTTGACATGGCTCCACGAGCAGTCCTATTCCAGAAGGACGGTCGCCAAAAAAATTTCGTCTCTCCGCAGCTTTTATCGTTTTCTTAACCGGGAAAAGATGGTGGACCATAATCCGTTTGCTGCAGCGTCTCTGCCGAAAGCCGGCCAGAACATTCCGCATTTTATCTATGAGGAAGAACTGGCACAGCTTTTTAATGTCAATGACCTCTCTGACCCGCTTGGACAGAGAAACCAGGCGATCTTGGAGCTGCTGTACGGGACGGGGATCAGGGTGAGTGAATGCTGCCAGATCCAGCTCGATGACATCGATTTTTACATAGAAACAGTGCTTATTAAAGGAAAAGGCAAAAAAGAGAGGTATGTGCCCCTGGGAAGCTATTGCGTTGAAGCATTGACCCGTTATATCGAGGAGGGCAGAAAGCAGCTGGCAGAAAAGGCGGGCCAGCCTGTAAAAACGCTGTTTCTTAATTATAAAGGCGGTCCTCTTTCTGCGCGTTCCGTCAGAAATGTATTAAACAGCATGATTCAGAAGACGACATTAACCGTACATATCAGCCCCCACGTACTGCGTCATACGTTTGCGACCCATTTGTTGAACGAAGGCGCAGATTTAAGGGCCGTGCAGGAGTTGCTCGGACACTCTCATCTGTCATCTACACAGATCTATACTCATGTCACAAAAGAACATTTGAAAAAAATTTATAATAACACTCATCCTCGTGCATAAATGAGAGTAAGGAGGGATTTTTTAATGACCCATACATTCCATGCAACGACTATTTTTGCCGTTCATCATAACGGACAGTTTGCGATGTCGGGCGATGGCCAGGTTACTTTTGGGAACGCCGTTGTCATGAAGCATTCTGCCAAGAAGGTTAGAAGACTCTTCGGAGGAAAAGTACTCGCTGGATTTGCAGGTTCAGTGGCGGATGCTTTTACGCTGTACGAAAAATTCGAAGCCAAGCTGGAGGAGTACAGCGGGAATCTCGCACGTGCAAGTGTCGAGCTGGCAAAAGAATGGCGTACCGACCAGGTGCTGAGAAAACTTGAAGCCATGCTCATCGTCATGAATAAAGAAAGTCTCCTGCTCATTTCAGGAACCGGGGAAGTCATTGAACCGGACGATGGCATTCTATCCATCGGATCCGGCGGCAATTATGCGCTCGCTGCAGGAAGGGCCCTGAAAAGAAATGCTCCTCATCTATCAGCTGCCGAGATTGCAAGAGCAGCTCTGGAAATTGCCGGTGAAATCTGTGTTTATACGAATGACCAAATTATTTTAGAAGAGCTGTAGAGGGAGCGTGGGTAGAGATGAACACACATTTAACTCCAAGGCAGATCGTTGAAAAGCTGGATCAATATATCATCGGCCAAAAGGATGCAAAAAAAGCGGTTGCTGTAGCTTTAAGAAACAGGTATCGGCGCGGATTGCTCGATGAAAAGCTAAGAGACGAGATTTCTCCAAAAAATATTTTGATGATCGGGCCTACCGGCGTAGGAAAAACCGAGATTGCAAGAAGGCTGGCGAAGCTTGTAAACGCACCTTTTATTAAAGTAGAAGCGACAAAGTTTACAGAAGTGGGTTATGTCGGCCGTGACGTTGAATCCATGGTACGGGATCTCGTGGAAACGTCGATTCGTTTAGTAAAAGAACAAAAAATGCACGAAGTGAAAGATAAGGCGGAGGAGAACGCCAATAAACGGCTTGTTGAACTCCTGGTGCCTGGCAAGCAAAAAGAGAGTTCATATAAAAATCCGCTCGAAATGTTTTTTGGTTCAAACAACAGCAATGCCGCACAATCCCCTGGCGATAAAGAGGATGATGCTTCGATCACCCAGCAGCGAAGGCAGATGGCGCATAAACTTGCTTTGGGAGAGCTTGAAAACCATCTCGTAACCGTTGAAGTGGAAGAGCAGAACCATTCCATGATGGATATGTTCCAAGGCTCAGGACTTGACCAGCTCGGTATTAACATGCAAGATATGCTAGGAGGCATCGTCCCCAAGAAAAAGAAAAAACGTAAACTGACTGTCTCTGAGGCCAGAAAAGTGCTCACCCAGGATGAAGCTGCCAAGCTGATCGACATGGACGAAGTGACAAGTGATGCGGTTTACAAAACCGAACAAACAGGTATTATATTTATTGATGAGATTGATAAGATCGCAGGAAAGAATCAAAACAGCGCGGATGTTTCAAGAGAAGGTGTCCAGCGTGATATCCTGCCGATCGTTGAAGGTTCTACCGTTATGACCAAATACGGATCCATCAAGACCGATCATATTCTTTTCATCTCAGCAGGTGCGTTTCATATGGCGAAGCCCTCTGATCTCATCCCTGAGCTTCAGGGACGTTTTCCGATCAGAGTCGAGCTTGAAAAGCTGTCTGTCGAGGATTTTACCCGGATTTTAGTAGAGCCGGATAATGCCCTTTTAAAACAATATACAGCATTGCTCGCAACAGAAGGTATAAATCTTGAATTTTCTGACGAAGCTATTTCTAAGATTGCGAGTATAGCTTTCCAAGTGAATCAGGAAACCGATAATATTGGTGCAAGGAGGCTTCATACCATTCTGGAACGACTGCTGGAAGATCTGTCCTTTGAAGCACCGGATGTTACAATGAACGCCATAAAGATCACACCAGAGTATGTAGAAGAAAAACTTGCGTCAATCGCAAAGAATAAGGATTTAAGCCAGTATATCCTGTAGGAGGAAATGTAAAATGAATTTATTAGAAAAAACAAGAAAGCTGAATGCGATGCTGCAACAATCCGGAGGGAAGCCCGTTAATTTTAAAGAAATGGCGGAAACCCTCAGAGATGTTATTGAAGCCAATATTTTCGTTGTCAGCAGAAGAGGAAAGCTTCTTGGTATTTCTTTGAAACAAGAGATTGAAAATGAAAGAATGAAAAAAATGCTCGAGGAGCGCCAATTTCCATCCGAGTATACAAAAGGGCTGTTTAATGTTACAGAAACTTCATCCAACTTGGATATAGCCAGTGAGTACACAGCATTTCCTGTAGAAAACAAAGAACTCTTTTCTTCAGGTCTTACGACTATCGTACCGATCATCGGAGGGGGAGAGCGTCTTGGTACACTGATTCTTTCCCGTCTTTCCAATTCGTTTAATGATGATGATCTGTTGCTTGCTGAATATGGAGCTACCGTTGTTGGAATGGAAATTCTTCGTGAAAAAGCGGAGGAGATTGAAGAAGAGGCCAGAAACAAAGCTGTCGTACAAATGGCGATCAGCTCACTTTCCTACAGCGAGCTAGAAGCGATTGAGCATATTTTTGAAGAGCTTGAAGGAAACGAAGGCCTGCTTGTAGCCAGCAAGATCGCAGACCGTGTGGGGATTACCCGTTCTGTTATCGTTAACGCCCTCCGCAAACTGGAGAGCGCTGGTGTCATTGAATCCCGTTCACTTGGTATGAAAGGCACGTATATTAAAGTGCTGAATGATAAATTTTTACTAGAATTATCAAAACTTAAAACCAGCTGATCGTGCAAAACATATAAAATACCACCCGCTATTTGGCAGGGTGGTATTTTTTGATTGAAAATGTCGAAACGTGCGGAGATTCCTGAGATCGGAAAAACCCCAATAATCCCTGTATATCAAGGCTCTAGTAAAAACATATCGGGACCAAAATCCTGAATACAAAGTAGTTCTTTTTATCGAAAAAAGTCACTTTGGTAAAAAATGCATAGACACTTTTTGGTTTTATGACTTAAAATATGGAATATCGGTAACTTTTGGTACTCTTTTTAAATTTAGTTGTAAAAAAGAGGGGATAAATAATGTTTACAAGTCCTATTTTTCAAATGCTGGAACGAGGCTTAGATGCTGCAGCATTAAGACAAGAAACGATCAGTGACAATCTGGCAAACATCAACACGCCAAACTACAAAGCAAAAAAAGTTCAGTTTCAAACCGAACTGGATGGGTGCTTAAGTGCTTACCGGACGAGCAGCAGGCATATCCCTTTCAATCAATCCAGCGGCCAAAGCATGACTGTAGCCAGAGACAACAGCACCATGATGAACAACAACGGTAACAATGTGGATTTAGATAAAGAAATGACCGATCTGGCAAAAAATGAGATCTTGAACCAGGCCCTCGTTCAACGGCTCAATGGAAAATTCAATTCACTTCAAATGGTGATTAAAGGGGGCAAGTAGCAGGATGAGTATGTTCGGTGCATTAAATAGCGAACGATGTTCTAGACATTCCTGCAGGGGAGATCGAGCCGTGCAGGCCCTGTAAAAGCAGAGCCCGCAGCTGAAAATCATACACAGGAAAAAGAGAGTGGCGATCGCACTTCCGACACAGAAGAAACACAGAATGCCATTTTTCATCAGGATGTTTTAAAATATGCCGAAAGTGGCTATAATGCAGAAGAGATTGCAAAGAAACTGGACAGAGGAAAAGGTGAGATTGAACTGATCCTGAAGTTTAACAGGGAAAAATAAGGAATGTTTGACAGCAAAAATATTTCTTCTTGCTACTCTATGCCGAAGTATGGTATAGTTACTTTCGGTGTTAATCACACACGTCTGCGGATTTATCCATTGGTGCTGCAAACTTTGCAGTTTTGGCTAAAGGCGAAGCAGGCGGAGGAAAACAAACCATCAGGAGGTGCCATCATGGCAGTCATTTCAATGAAACAACTATTGGAAGCCGGCGTACACTTTGGACATCAAACTCGACGCTGGAATCCAAAAATGTCTCGTTACATCTTCACTGAACGTAACGGCATTTACATCATCGATCTTCAAAAAACAGTGAAAAAAGTTGAAGAGTGCTACAACGTAATGAGAGACATCGCAGCTAACGGCGGTAAAATTCTTTTCGTTGGTACTAAAAAACAAGCTCAAGATTCTGTTAAAGAAGAAGCAGCTCGTTCTGGCATGTACTTCATCAACCAACGCTGGTTAGGTGGAACTTTAACGAACTTCGGTACGATCCGTAAACGTATCAACCGTTTGAAAGAGCTTGAAAGAATGCAAGAAGACGGAACTTTTGATGTTCTCCCTAAGAAAGAAGTTATCCTTCTTAAAAAGGAAATGGAGCGTCTTGAAAAGTTCTTGGGCGGAATTAAAGAAATGAACAGCCTTCCAGATGCGCTATTCATCGTAGATCCGCGCAAAGAGCGTATTGCTGTGGCAGAAGCTCGCAAACTGAACATTCCTATTATCGCTATCGTGGATACGAACTGTGATCCTGACGAAGTAGATCACGTAATTCCTGGTAACGATGATGCGATTCGTGCAGTAAAACTTCTTACTGGAAAAATGGCTGATGCTATTATCGAAGCCAACCAAGGCGGAGAAGAGCAAGAAGCTCAAAACGACGAAGAAACATCTGCATAAGCAATATAAAGAGAAGGGTGATGGAGGGGATATACCCTTTCTCGCCCTTTTTTAATGCTAAAGTCAACCATGTTTTACATAAACCAAAGGAGGAATTACATTATGGCAGTAACAGCTCAAATGGTAAAAGAACTGCGTGAAAAAACAGGCGCAGGTATGATGGATTGCAAAAAAGCTCTAACAGAAACAAATGGTGACATGGAAAAAGCGATTGACTTCCTACGTGAAAAAGGAATCGCGAAAGCAGCTAAAAAAGCTGACCGCATCGCTGCAGAAGGCTTGACTTCTGTTGTTGTAGACGGTAACAAAGCGGTAATTCTTGAAGTTAACTCTGAAACTGACTTTGTTGCAAAAAACGAAAACTTTACTGCTCTAATCAATGTTCTTGCTAAACATCTCCTAGAAGCCAACGTTTCTACTGTGGAAGAGGCCCTCTCTTCTGAGATCAAGAGCGAAGGCATCTCTGTTAATGACTATCTTAACAACGCAATCGCTAAAATCGGAGAAAAAATCTCCCTTCGCCGTTTCCAGATCATTGAAAAAGGCGACAATGCAGCGTTTGGTGCATACCTTCACATGGGCGGCCGCATTGGTGTTCTTTCTGTAGTGGAAGGAACAACTGACGAAGCTGTGGCGAAAGACGTGGCAATGCACGTTGCAGCAGTCAACCCTCGCTACATCTCACGTGATGCAGTAAGTGAAGAAGAAGTAGCACGCGAGCGTGAAGTTCTCACCCAACAAGCGTTAAACGAAGGCAAACCTGAGAACATCGTTGCTAAAATGGTTGAAGGACGCCTTGGTAAATTCTTCGAAGAGATCTGCTTGAACGACCAATCTTTTGTTAAAGACCCGGATCAAAAAGTTGGTAAATATGTAGCTTCTAAAGGCGGAACTGTAAAAGCGTTCGTTCGTTACGAAGTTGGAGAAGGTATGGAAAAACGCGAAGATAACTTTGCTGAAGAAGTAATGTCTCAAGTTAAAAAGTAAGGCAGTAAAAAAGCAGAATGAGGGAGCACAATGTGTTCCCTTTTTTTCAGAATAGAAGAAGCAAGACATTATAAGGTGATGGTTACGGAGGGAATTATGAGTACTTCAAAATACAAACGAGTAGTCCTAAAACTAAGCGGAGAAGCACTTGCCGGCGGAAAAGGCAGCGGAATTGATCCGGCTGTTATTCAATCCATAGCCCATCAAGTCAAAGACATTGTGGAGCTTGGCGTCGAAGTGGCTGTAGTCGTTGGCGGCGGAAATCTGTGGAGAGGCAAAGCCGGAAGCGAGATGGGTATGGACCGTGCTTCCGCCGATTACATGGGAATGCTTGCGACCGTCATGAACTCCCTGGCGTTGCAGGACAGTCTGGAGAACATCGGCGTTCAGACGAGAGTACAGACATCAATTGAAATGCGTCAGGTCGCTGAACCGTATATTCGCAGAAAAGCTATTCGTCACCTTGAAAAGAAACGTGTTGTCATTTTTGCAGCAGGAACTGGGAATCCTTATTTTTCAACGGATACGACAGCTGCCTTGCGCGCTGCGGAAATTGAAGCTGAGGTCATCCTCATGGCTAAGAACAATGTGGATGGCGTATATTCAGCAGACCCGACGATCGACGAAACAGCTGTAAAATACAATACTTTATCCTATCTTGATCTTCTAAAAGAAGGACTTGCTGTAATGGATACTACAGCTTCATCTCTTTGCATGGACAATGATATACCGCTTATCGTGTTTTCCATCATGGAGGAGGGCAACATTAAGCGTGTAGTAATAGGTGAAGAAATCGGAACAACGATTAGGGGGAATAATTGATGGCAAAGGAAATTTTGACAAACGCAGAAGAACGAATGAAAAAAGGTATTTCATCTTTTCAGCGTGAACTTTCAACCATACGTGCCGGCCGTGCTAACCCTGCGCTATTGGACCGCATCCAAGTTGACTATTACGGAGCACAGACTCCGATTAACCAGTTAGCGGGAATTTCTGTGCCCGAGGCTCGTTTATTGGTCATTCAGCCTTATGACAAGTCCGCGTTGAACGATGTTGAAAAAGCGATTCAAAAATCTGATCTTGGCCTTACGACTTCCAATGACGGCCAAGTCATCAGGATTGCCATTCCGCCTTTGACGGAAGAACGACGAAAAGAGCTTGTTAAGCTTGTTAAAAAATACGGCGAGGAAGCAAAAGTAGCTCTTCGAAACGTCCGCCGTGATGCCAACGACGATCTGAAAAAATCAGAAAAAGACGGTGAGATCACAGAAGATGAACTTCGCCGCTATAGTGAGGACGTACAGAAGCTTACAGACAAATACATTAGCGAAGTAGATTCTGTCGCTGTAAATAAAGAGAAAGAAATCATGGAAGTATAATTGATTTCCATGTAAAATAAAATAAGAAAAGCCCTCTTTATACAGGGGGTTTTTTTGTTAAGTCTGGATTAAATGGGGGCTCTGCCATGCTTGACAGAATTACATTCTGGAAAAAAGAAGAAAAATCAGCGTTGACGATAAAAGAAGATTCCATTCCCGCTCATGTCGCAATCATAATGGACGGCAACGGACGCTGGGCAAAAAGGCGCGGTCTCCCAAGGATTGCCGGACATCATGAAGGAATGAAGGTTGTAAAAAGAGTGGTCAAGCAAGCCAATGCGCTTGGAGTTAAGGTGCTTACACTTTACGCTTTTTCTACTGAGAACTGGAAGCGTCCGAGGGATGAAGTGGACTTTCTGATGAAGCTTCCCGGAGAGTTCTTGAACAGCTTTTTACCTGAACTGATTGAACAGAATGTCCGTGTTGCAATAATGGGTCAAAAAGAAGTATTGCCGATACATACCATTCAGGCTGTGGACGAGGCGATAGAAGCAACGAAGCAAAATACGGGTCTTGTTTTGAATTTTGCCTTGAACTACGGAAGCAGGAACGAAATTACAACCGCACTTGCTCAGATTATTGATGACATCGGCAAAGGGGCTGTAAAGAAAGAGGATATTAGCGAAGAGCTGATCGGCCAGTACTTGATGAGTGCTAACCTGCCCGATCCTGACTTGTTGATCAGAACAAGCGGTGAGGTGCGCCTCAGTAATTTTATGCTCTGGCAGCTCGCTTACAGTGAGTTTTGGTTTACCGACATCAACTGGCCGGATTTTACGGAAGAACATTTAAAAAAAGCCATTTTCGACTATCAAAATCGCGGTCGGCGGTATGGCGGTGTATAATAAGAAGGAGGATTTATGAAGCAACGTATCATCACGGGTGTGATTGCCGCACTTCTATTTATAGGAGTAACTGTCTATGGCAATTGGCCCTTTACTCTCGTTATCATCGCCTTGGCAGTGATTGGTCTGTACGAATTGCTTAGAATGAAAAAGATAACGATCTTGTCCGCTGAAGGGATGATCGGCTTGCTGCTGACACTAACGACCGTTATCCCGGGTAATTGGAAAGACACGTATCTTTCAAATTTCTCAGGTGCAGAACCGATTGTTCTCGGCTTGCTGCTGATCCTCGTGGTGACGGTAATAACGAAGAACAGATTTACGTTTGATGATGCTGGATTCGTCATTCTTTCTTCTTTATATGTCGGATATGGATTCCACTATATCCTTGAGACAAGGCTGTTGGATCACGGCTTGCATATTTTGTTCTTCATTTTATTCATGATCTGGGGAGCTGATTCAGGAGCATATTTTACTGGTAAATCCATCGGAAAAACAAAGCTATGGCCTGTGATCAGCCCAAATAAGACCGTTGAGGGGGCTGTCGGCGGAATTATCACCAGTATTGCTGTGGGCTTGTTGTGCTATGTGTTTAACTTTATTCCGTTTACGCTCTCCGTCGTCGTGCTAATGGCAGTAATTGCAGGTATTTTCGGTCAAATCGGGGATCTGGCACAGTCTGCATTTAAACGGCATTATGGGGTGAAGGACTCCGGCAATCTGCTTCCGGGGCATGGCGGAATTTTAGACCGAACGGACAGCTGGCTGTTCGTTCTTCCCCTCCTGCATATTCTGCACTTGCTTGCTTAAGAGAAAAGGACAAGGAGTACTCTATGAAAAAAATTAGTTTGTTGGGTGCCACAGGGTCGATCGGCGTACAGACTCTTGACGTGATCGAACAGCACCCTGAACAGTTCCGATTAACAGCTATTTCCTTTGGAAAGAATATGGAAAAAGGGCTCGAAATCATCCATAAGTTTAAACCCGAAGTGATCGCTGTCCAAAATAAGGAGGATGCAGACCGCCTTCGTGTACAGCTTGGAGGCGGATTCCGTGTCGTTTTCGGAGAAGAAGGACTGATCCAGGCGGCTGCCGATCATGAATCCGACATCGTCGTCAGTGCCGTGATGGGGAGTGTGGGGCTTCTTCCTACCATTCATGCCATCAAAGCGGGTAAAGACATTGCGATTGCAAATAAAGAAACGCTCGTAACAGCAGGACATATCGTGATGGATCTCGCTGAAAAGTCTGGGGTTCGGCTTCTTCCGGTAGACAGTGAACATTCAGCGATCTTTCAATGCCTGAATGGAGAAGATCCTAACCGGATCGACCGCCTGA
Organism: Fictibacillus sp. NRS-1165; assembly: GCF_050468105.1. Taxonomy (NCBI): domain Bacteria; kingdom Bacillati; phylum Bacillota; class Bacilli; order Caryophanales; family Fictibacillaceae; genus Fictibacillus; species Fictibacillus sp. NRS-1165. The sequence goes on along the minus strand of NZ_JBDPNU010000031.1, from coordinate 87,606 downwards.
TTTTGACGGCTTCCGGCGGAAGTTTCCGTGACTATACGAGAAGCCAGCTGGCGGACGTAACAGTGGATCAGGCCCTGAAACATCCCAACTGGTCGATGGGTTCGAAGATAACCATCGATTCGGCTACGATGATGAATAAAGGGCTCGAAGTCATAGAAGCACATTGGCTGTTTAATATGCCATATTCCAAAATAGACGTCATCTTGCATAAAGAAAGCATCATACACTCTATGGTAGAGTACAAGGACGGCAGCACACTGGCTCACCTTGGAAGACCTGACATGAGGGTTCCGATCCAATATGCGCTTACGTATCCCGAGAGACTTGAACTGCCGTCATCCAAAAGGTTAAACTTATGGGAACTCGGCAAACTTCATTTTGAAAAGATGGATGAGGGGAGGTTCCGCTGCCTCAAGCTTGCGTACATAGCTGGAGAGAAGGGCGGAACGATGCCTGCAGCCATGAACGCTGCGAATGAAGAAGCCGTCCAGCTTTTCCTTGAACGGAAGATTTCATTCTTAACGATTGAGGAATATATCGAAAAGGCAATGGAACAGCATGAATTCATTGAACGGCCAACTCTGGAAGAGATACAGGCGATCGATCGATCAACAAGGCAGTTTGTTCAGTCACTACTAAATTAAAGGTGGGTAAAAGGTTATGAATACAGTCATTGCCATCGTTATTATATTGGGTGCACTTGTGTTCTTTCATGAGCTCGGCCATTTGCTTCTCGCCAAAAGAGCTGGCATTCTTTGCAGAGAGTTTGCCATTGGGTTCGGCCCTAAAATATTTGCGTTTAAAAAGAATGAAACAACCTATACGGTACGCCTGCTTCCCCTTGGGGGATTTGTAAGGATGGCTGGTGAAGACCCGGAAGGGATTGAGCTGAAGCCCGGCTACAGGGTAGGTTTGATTTTTAACCGTGAAGGCAATGTTCAGAAAATTATCGTTAACCATAAAGAGAAATATGAGATCCAAAAAGTGATCACCGTTGAGAGTGCTGATCTGGAACGGCAGCTGTTGATCCGCGGATTTGAAAATGAGGAAGGCGAACGCCACAGCTATAAAGTCGATCCCAAGGCGTTGTATGTCGCCGACCACCAGGAGATTCAGATCGCGCCAATCGACAGACAGTTTGGTTCTAAAACGCTCATTCAGCGTACATTAGCGATCTTTGCCGGTCCGTTTATGAACGTGCTTCTTGCCTTCATCGTACTGATGAGCTTTTCATTGTTTCAGGGTATCCCAACAAAAGAGGCGAGACTTGGAAATCTCGCTCCGGATGGGGCGGCGGTTAAGTCCGGTCTCCAGAAAGGCGACAAAATCCTTTCTGTAAACGGTGATAAAGTGAGCAACTGGGAAGAACTGGTGTCCTTCATCCAGCAGAACCCTGGTGAAGAGATGACCTTTGAAATTGACAGAAACGGACAGATTCTTAAAAAGTCAGTGACCCCAGGAGAAAGGGACATGGATAACAAAGGGAATAAAGAAGGGTTTATCGGAGCTTATCCGTCGACCGAGTTTTCTCTGCAGGGTTCCGTTTCTTATGGTGCAAAACAAACGTGGTTCATGACGAAGATGATATTTATCGGCCTTGGTGACTTGATCACAGGAAAACACGGGTTCGATCAGCTTTCCGGCCCGGTAGGAATTTACGAATATACGAATAAAGCAACTGAGGGCGGCATTCCTATGCTGCTGCAATGGGCGGCTGTCTTGAGCATCAACCTGGCCATTTTTAACCTCTTGCCACTTCCGGCACTTGACGGAGGAAGACTGCTGTTCTTAGCAATTGAAGCCTTGAGAGGAAAACCGATCGACCCTCAGAAAGAAGGGATCGTCCATTTTATTGGATTCGCGTTTTTGATGCTCCTGATGCTTGTCGTCACATGGAATGATATCCATAAGTTTTTTTTAGATAAAATTGATCAATAAGTTTTTAGTTGAGGTGGAGAGATGAAGCAAAGCAGGTTGTTCGCACCAACATTAAGGGAAGTCCCGGCTGACGCCGATGTAGTGAGCCATCAGCTGCTGCTCCGGGCTGGATTCATCCGGCAGAATGCGGCAGGTATCTATTCGTTTTTGCCATTAGGCAAAAAGGTATTGCATAAAGTGGAAACCATCATTCGCGAGGAAATGGAAAACGCAGGTTCCAATGAACTGGGCATGCCGGCGCTCCAGCTTGCTGAATTGTGGCAGGAGTCAGGAAGATGGTATTCTTACGGACCGGAGCTCATGCGCTTAAAAGACCGGCACGGGCGTGAATTTGCCCTGGGCCCGACACATGAAGAAGTCATCACGAGCCTGATTCGGGATGAAGTGAAATCTTATAAAAAGCTCCCTCTTAATCTTTTTCAGATCCAAACAAAATACAGAGACGAGAAACGCCCTCGTTTCGGGCTGTTAAGAGGCCGTGAATTCATCATGAAGGATGCTTATTCCTTCCATGCCGACAAAGAAAGCCTTGATGTCACGTATGAAGGAATGAAAGAGGCATATAAAGCGATCTTCAGCCGATGCGGTTTAAATTTCAGAGCCGTACTTGCGGATTCAGGAGCGATTGGCGGAAAAGATAACCATGAATTTATGGTTCTTTCTGATATCGGTGAAGACCTGATTGCTTACTCTACCGAATCCGATTTTGCAGCTAACATTGAAATGGCTCCGGTCAACACGGTGTATGAAGCATCTGGTGAAGAAAAGAAAGAACTGGAAAAAGTTAAAACGGATGACGCGAAAACGATCGAAGAAGTGGCAGCCTATTTAAATATAGAAACCTCACAGATCATCAAATCCATTCTGTTTATCGCAGACGGAGAACCGGTACTTGTCCTTGTTCGCGGGGATCATGAAGTGAACGATATCAAGGTGAAGAACATACTGGGTGCAGACCAGGTGGAGCTTGCATCTGCTGAGCAGACACATTCAACCATGGGATGCAAACCAGGCAATATCGGCCCGGTTGCAGTATCAGAAAATGTGAAGGTCATTGCGGACACAGCTGTAGAATACATGGTGAACGCAGTGATCGGCGCAAATCAACAGAACTATCATTACAAAAATGCGAATCATGGCAAAGATTTTAGCGTTTCTCAGTTCGGTGACCTTCGCTTCATTCAGGAAGGGGATCCTTCACCTGACGGAAGAGGAAGCATACAGTTCGCGAAAGGCATTGAAGTGGGGCATGTTTTCAAGCTTGGACAAGTCTACAGTGAACCGTTAAATGCAGCGTTTCTTGATGAGAACGGAAAGAATCAAGTGATGACGATGGGCTGCTATGGAATTGGTGTTTCGCGTACTCTTGCGGCTGTAGCTGAAGAGAACAACGATGAAAGAGGTTTGATCTGGCCTGTAGCACTTTCACCGTTTGATGTACATCTGATCGCGGCCAACAGCAAAGACGAAGTCCAGGCCAATCTTGGTGAAAAGCTTTACCTTGAGTTAAAGGCTGCCGGTTATGATTGCCTGTATGACGACCGAAAAGAGCGTGCAGGTGTGAAATTTGCTGATGCGGACCTTATCGGAATTCCTCTTCGTGTAACAGCAGGGAAAAAAGCAGCTGAAGGAATTGTCGAACTGAAAATCAGAAAAACGGGTGAAGTCACTGAGATCCATGTTTCTGAACTCGTGGAGGCAGTTAAACGCCACCGCGAAATATTAGCACGCTAGCATCCAGGGGATGACTTATGTGCCTGACACCTGAAGGAACACTTTGGGGAATTGGGCTTTTCAACCTAAGTCATCCCCCTTATTTATGGAAGGAGGGCATCATGAACAGTGACGATCAGGTAAGAAAAGAACGCTTCTCCCTGTTGCTGGACCAGATTGGTATTCCGGAAGAACTGCGGAAGCATCTTGGCGACGGTAGCGTTCAAAAACTTGCCATCGACAAAAACGACAGAAGCTGGCATTTTTATTTTTTATTGCCTAAGCCAATGCCTGCGAATGTATACACATTTTTTACCGCAAAACTAACCCAGGCGTTTGAACATATTGCAAAAGTTTCTTTTTCTGTCCGCTGTGAGACGAAGGAATGTGAAGAAACATTATTAAGCCAATATTGGGAAATATGCTGTGATCAGCTTAGGTCAACAGCCAGCTCCCTCGTTCCTGCCCTATTGGGACAGACGCCTGAAGTAACGGGTAATAAGATAAAAGTCACCGTGAGAAACGAAGCGGAAGGGCTGCTCATCAAACGAAAACTTTCTTCAGCGATGACAGAAGTATACCGTTCGTTTGGTATGGAATCTGTCTCTCTCGAGATTGAAGTCAGGCATAGTGAAGAAGAGTTTCAGAAGTTCGAAGATCAAAAAAAGCAGGAAGATGCTGATAAAGTGCTTGCTGCATTGATCGAGAAGGAGAAAGCGGACAAGCGGGAATCTTCTTCTGCACCGGCGGAGATTATGATAGGTTACAAGATTCCTGATGAGCCCGTATCGATTGAAACGATACAAGACGAAGAACGCAGAGTTACTCTTCAAGGCTACGTATTTGATGCGGAGACACGAGAGCTTCGAAGCGGACGGACGCTGCTGACGTTTAAGATTACAGATTACACCGATTCGATCATGGTCAAGATCTTCTCGAGGGATAAAGAGGATATTCCCATTTTACAAGCTGTGAAAAAAGGGATATGGGTTAAGGTTCGGGGCGGAATCCAGAACGATACATTCGTTCGTGATCTTGTGATGATCGCGAATGATATTAATGAGATTTCTCCCGAAACGAGGAAGGATCTCGCTGAGGAAGGGAAGAAGAGGGTAGAACTCCATCTTCATACACCGATGAGCCAAATGGACGCTGTCACGTCTGCATCAAGACTGATCGGGCAGGCGAGCAAGTGGGGTCATGAAGCAATAGCAATCACTGATCATGCTGGTGTTCAATCTTTTCCGGAAGCCTACTCGGCCGGGAAGAAGAATGGAATAAAAGTGCTTTATGGTGTGGAAGTGAACCTCGTGGATGACGGGGTACCGATCGCGTACAATGAGCAGCACCGCGTTCTCGCTGATGAGACATACATTGTTTTTGACGTTGAGACGACAGGTTTATCCGCCGTCTATAACAAGATTATTGAACTCGCGGCCGTAAAGGTGCACAACGGTGAGATCATTGATCGTTTTGAGTCGTTTGCGAATCCGCATGAGGCACTCTCAGACACCACAATCAATCTGACGGGTATCACCGATGATATGGTTAGGAACGCCCCGGAGATTGAGGAAGTCTTAAGGCGTTTTGAGACATTTATCGGCAATGATATCCTCGTAGCCCATAATGCAAGCTTTGATATGGGATTCTTAAACGAGGGGTTCCGTAAGATCGGGATATCAGAGGCGAGCAATCCGGTCATTGATACCCTGGAACTTGCGCGTTTCCTTCTTCCGGAATTAAAGAACCACAGACTGAACACTCTTTGTAAAAAGTTTGATATCGAGCTGACCCAGCATCATAGGGCCATCTATGATGCAGAAGCTACAGGCTACCTTTTATGGAAACTGTTAAAAGAGTCCTTCCAAAAAGGAATAGAGTTCCATGACCAGCTGAACGAAAACATGGGTCAGGGCGGCTATATGAGGAGCCGGCCTTCTCACTGCATCCTGTTGGCCCAAACACAGCTGGGCTTGAAAAATTTATACAAAATCGTGTCTGAATCCCACTTAAACTATTTTTACAGAACACCGAGGGTTCCGCGTTCCAGGCTTGCAAAATACCGGGAAGGGCTGCTGATTGGGTCAGGCTGTGACAAAGGTGAAGTATTTGAGGGCATGATGCAGAAAGCGCCAGCGGAAGTTGAAGAGATTGCTAAGTTTTATGATTACCTTGAAGTTCAGCCGCCTTCGAACTACTATCATTTAATTGAGAGAGAACTGATACAGGATGAAATGGCTTTAAGGGAGATTATCGGCAACATCGTCAAACTGGGTGAAAAACTCGGAAAACCCGTCGTGGCAACAGGGAATGTCCACTATCTCGAGCAAAACGATGCCATCTATCGGAAAATCCTGATTTCAAGCCAGGGAGGGGCAAATCCGCTGAACAGGCAGAGCCTTCCAGAAGTGCATTTCAGGACGACCGACGAGATGCTGGAATGTTTCTCGTTCTTGGGAGAAGAAAAAGCGTTTGAAGTCGTGGTAGAGAATACTCAAAAAGTGGCCGCTCTAATTGAAGAGATCAAGCCGATTCCTGATGACTTGTACACGCCCAAAATTCCTGGTGCTGAAGAAGACATAAGGAACATGAGCTATTCGATGGCCCGCAGCATCTATGGCGATGACCTCCCTGAGATTGTAGAGAAACGCTTGGAAAAAGAACTGAACAGCATCATCGGTCACGGGTTTGCCGTTATCTATCTGATATCCCACAAGCTCGTTAAGAAATCACTGATTGACGGATACCTCGTAGGTTCGAGGGGATCAGTCGGATCGTCGTTTGTAGCAACGATGACTGAAATTACTGAAGTAAACCCTCTTCCTCCTCACTATGTTTGTCCGGATTGCAAGGAATCTATCTTTTTTGATGATGGTTCAGTTGGATCAGGCTTTGACCTTCCTGACAAGGAATGCCCGAACTGCAGAGTGCTCTACAGAAAAGACGGGCAGGACATACCTTTTGAAACGTTCCTCGGCTTTAAAGGTGATAAAGTACCGGATATTGATTTGAACTTTTCCGGTGAATATCAGCCAAGGGCCCATAACTACACAAAGGAACTTTTCGGAGAAGACTATGTGTACAGAGCGGGAACCATTGGCACTGTTGCTGAAAAAACGGCATACGGTTATGTAAAAGGTTATGCTTCTGATCACAATATCACGTTCCGCTCTGCAGAAGTGGACAGGCTGGTTTCTGGCTGTACCGGCGTAAAGCGGACAACAGGCCAGCATCCCGGCGGAATTATCGTTGTGCCGGATTACATGGATATTTATGACTTCTGCCCGATCCAGTTTCCGGCGGATGATAAAAATTCAGAATGGAAAACGACGCATTTTGACTTCCATTCCATCCATGATAACCTGCTGAAACTTGATATACTGGGACACGATGACCCGACCGTCATCCGTATGCTCCAGGATTTAAGCGGTATTGATCCGAAGTCGATTCCAGCTTCTGATCAGGAAGTTATGAAAATATTTTCAGGGCCGGAAGTACTCGGTGTAACAGAAGATCAGATCCTTTGTAAGACAGGAACACTGGGCATCCCGGAATTTGGTACAAAGTTTGTCCGTCAGATGCTTGAAGAAACGAAGCCGAGCACGTTCTCAGAACTTGTACAGATCTCAGGACTCTCTCATGGTACTGATGTTTGGCTTAACAATGCGAATGAATTGATCGCGGATGGAACATGCGAACTAAAAGACGTGATCGGCTGCCGTGACGATATCATGGTGTATCTGATCTATAAAGGACTGGATCCGTCACTTGCCTTTAAAATCATGGAGAGTGTCCGTAAAGGAAAAGGCCTTATCCCTGAATGGGTAGAAGAGATGAAAAAGAACGGTGTACCGGACTGGTATATCGGGTCCTGCTTGAAGATCAAGTACATGTTCCCGAAAGCCCATGCCGCAGCCTATGTTTTGATGGCTGTACGCATTGCGTACTTTAAAGTTCATTATCCAATTCTTTTCTATGCTGCTTATTTTACGGTCCGTGCAGACGATTTTGATATTACCGCCATGGTCAGAGGCTCAAGCGCTATCAAAGCTAAAATAGAAGAGATCACCTCTAAAGGGCTCGATGCCTCTACAAAGGAAAAGAATCTGCAGACGGTTCTTGAACTCGCACTTGAAATGTGCGAACGTGGCTTCTCATTCGGAAAAGTCGATCTTTACCGTTCCAGCGCCACTGAGTTTTTAGTGGAAGGAGATCAGCTCATTCCGCCGTTCAACTCTATTGCAGGACTTGGAACCAATGCGGCGCTCAATATTGTGAAGGCACGGGAAGACGGGGAGTTCCTTTCTAAAGAGGATCTTCAGCAAAGGGCCCGCCTGTCTAAAACGATCATTGACTATCTCGATGAACAGGGCTGTCTTGCAGGCATGCCTGAAGCCAACCAGCTCTCTCTTTTCTGATGCAGGAAAAAGGCTGATGGCAAGCGCAAGTTGCACAAACCCTTAGGTTATGATATAGTAAATTTGGAAATACTTATGAATACCTTTCGGGAAAAGAGTGGGGAAACCCACTCTTTCGTTTCGTTTTGGAAAAGGATTTTTTTGGTAGAAGGGAGGATTCCAATGAGTAAGAAAATCACTGAAACTGCCGAAGAGCTCGTCACGCCGATTCTTGAAGAGCTAAACCTTGAGCTGGTAGATATTGAGTTTGTAAAAGAAGGAAAAAACTGGTTCCTTCGCGTATTTATTGATAATGAAACTGGTGTAGACATTGAGGACTGCGGTACGGTAAGTGAACGGCTCAGCGAAAAGCTGGACGCTTCGGATCCGATTGAACAGGCATACTTTCTGGAAGTATCATCGCCTGGTGTTGAACGGCCTTTGAAAAAACCGGAAGACATTACAAAAGCGATTGGGAAAAATGTACACATTAAAATGTATGAACAAGTGGATGGTGCAAAGGAGTTTGAAGGCAAGCTGCTGGGATTTGACGGAGAAACTGTAAAACTGCAGGTTAAAGTTAAAACCCGCAATACCGAGGTAGAACTGCCATATAACAAGATAGCAAGTGCCAGACTTGCGGTTGTGTTCAATTAATAAAGGGGAGAAGATGGATGAGTAGCGAGCTGTTAGATGCACTGACGTTTTTGGAGAAAGAAAAAGGAATCAGCAAGGATATATTAATTGAAGCGATCGAAGCTGCATTGATCTCTGCTTATAAAAGAAACTTTCACCAGGCACAGAATGTACGAGTGGACTTCAACACAACGACAGGAAGCATTCGGGTTTTCGCCCGAAAAAACGTGGTTGAAGAAGTAACCGATTCAAGACAGGAACTTTCTTTGGAGGAGGCACAGAAGATTAATCCGCAATATGAGCTGGAAGATATTGTGGAGCTGGAGGTCACTCCGCGTGATTTTGGAAGAATTGCTGCACAGACGGCGAAGCAGGTCGTCACCCAAAGAGTCCGAGAAGCTGAACGAGGAATTATTTTCTCTGAGTTCATTGACCGTGAAGAAGATATTATCACTGGGGTTGTCCAAAGACAGGATCACCGTTATATTTATGTGAACCTTGGCCGTGTTGAGGCATTGCTTCCTGCAACAGAACAGATGCCCGGTGAAAAATACACGACGAACGACAGAATTAAAGTTTTCATTACAAAAGTTGAAAAAACAACAAAAGGACCGCAAATTCTTGTTTCAAGAACACACCCAGGATTGCTGAAACGTCTTTTCGAACTAGAGGTTCCTGAAATCTATGACGGAACGGTAGAAGTTAAATCCATTGCCAGAGAAGCTGGAGACCGCTCCAAGATTGCTGTACATGCAGCTGATCCTGAAGTCGACCCGGTTGGTTCTTGTGTCGGCCAAAAAGGCGGCCGGGTACAGACGATCGTTAACGAGCTGAATGGCGAGAAGATCGACATCGTCCGCTGGTCGGAAGATCCGGTGGTTTATGTTGCAAACGCACTAAGCCCGGCAAAAGTGCTTGAAGTGCTTGTCAATGAAGAAGAAAAGATGACAACAGTGATCGTGCCTGATTATCAGCTGTCACTTGCGATTGGAAAGCGCGGGCAAAATGCGAGGCTTGCAGCTAAACTGACAGGCTGGAAGATTGATATTAAAAGCCAGTCTGATGCTGAAGAGTCAGGACTTTATAACAGTGAAGAAGCCGAGGAGAATTTCGGACTTTCCGAAGAAGAGTTTTAAGAAGATGGGGGTGGAGCCGGATGAAAACCCGTAAAATTCCTATGCGTAAATGTGTGGCTTGCCAGGAAATGAAACCAAAAAAAGAATTAGTGCGTGTGGTCCGTTCTCCCGAAGGTGAAGTTTTCGTTGACCGAACGGGGAAAAAATCGGGCAGAGGTGCTTATTTGTGCAACCAGGCATCCTGTTTTGCTCTCGCAAAGAAAAAAGGAAGCTTGAGCAATCAGCTGAAAGCACCTGTTACAGATGAAGTGTTCTCAGAACTTGAAAAAGGAGTCCTCTAATTGGCAGCATCTCAATGGGCTTCACTGCTGGGGTTGGCAAACCGCGCAGGAAAGTGTATTTCCGGAGAGGAGCTCGTTGTTAAAGCTGTACAGCGGCAGAACGCAAAGCTTGTTATTCTCTCTCAGGATGCATCGGCTAACACCAGAAAAAAAATTACTGATAAATGCTCCTACTATAAAGTGGAAGTGAAATGGGTAGATGACCGCTACAGTCTCGGCAGTGCCATCGGCAAAGACCAGCGGGTTGTTGTTGCCGTGACAGATGATGGTTTTACAAAAAAGTTAGCTGCTTTACTTGATTAAACCAATCGGGGGTGAACATATGAGTAAGATGCGTGTGTATGAATATGCAAAAAAACAAAATGTTCAAAGCAAGGATATCATCGATAAATTAAAGACGATGAACGTAGATGTATCCAATCATATGTCAATGATTGATGAAGACGCGATCCGTAGATTAAACGATGCATATCAGCCCAAAAATAAGATGACAGAGGAGAAACATAAAATAGAACAGAAAAAGAATTCATCCAACGTGAACAAGGTAGAAAATAAAAAAGAAAGTAAAAAAGAGAACACCATGAAAATCAAAAAAGACGACACACCTAAAAAACCGAACAACAGCCAGAACAGCAAACCAACTCCTAAAGCCGGAAACAACAGCCAGAACGCCAGACCTGGACAAAAAGGCGGCAACTTTAAGCCTGGCAATAAAAATAACAACAGCAATCATAATAACAAGAACAGAAACAATAGGAACAACAATAATAACCGTGGCAAATCTGCACCGGCACCACAGCCTAAGCCGGTACCAGTTACTCCAGAGAAGATAACATTCTCAGGTTCTTTGACGGTAAGTGAACTGGCTAAAAAGCTGGCAAAAGAGCCATCTGAAATTATTAAAAAATTAATGTTCCTTGGTGTTATGGCTACGATCAACCAGGAACTGGACAAAGAAACCATCGAGTTGATCGCGGGTGACTATAACGTAGAGGTAGAAGAAGAGATCATCATCGATGAAACCGAGTTTGAAAACTACGAGAACGTCGATAAAGAAGAGGATCTTCAGGTTCGTCCACCGGTTGTAACGATCATGGGGCACGTCGACCACGGGAAAACAACCCTATTGGACTCGATCCGTGATACAAAAGTAACAGCTAGTGAAGCTGGCGGAATTACACAGCACATCGGGGCTTACCAGATTGAAGATAAAGGAAAGAAAATTACGTTCCTTGACACTCCAGGCCATGCTGCATTTACAACGATGCGTGCAAGAGGAGCACAAGTTACAGATATTACGATCCTTGTCGTGGCAGCCGATGACGGTGTTATGCCTCAGACGATAGAAGCGATCAACCATGCGAAAGCAGCTCAGGTGCCGATCATCGTTGCGGTTAACAAGATGGATAAAGAAGCGGCAAATCCGGACCGTGTCATGCAGGAATTAACGGAACACGGACTCGTTCCTGAAGACTGGGGCGGCGATACAATCTTCGTGAATGTATCAGCCCTTAAAGGTGAAGGAATCGATGACCTGATTGAAATGATTCAGCTTGTTGCAGAAGTAGAAGAGCTGAAAGCCAATCCGAAACGTGCAGCACAAGGCACTGTTATTGAAGCACAGCTTGATAAAGGGCGAGGATCAGTGGCTACTCTCCTCGTTCAGAACGGAACATTGAATGTAGGAGATCCGATCGTTGTCGGAAATACGTTCGGACGTGTCCGCGCGATGGTCAACGACATCGGACGCCGTGTTAAAGTCGCGGGACCTTCAACTCCGGTTGAGATTACGGGACTGAACGAAGTGCCTCAAGCAGGCGATCAGTTTATGGTATTTGTTGATGAGAAAAAAGCACGCCAGATCGGTGAAGCCCGTTCCAAAAAGCAAGTAGAAGCTCAGCGCAAAGAATCATCAAAGCTGAACCTCGAAGATCTATTCAACCAGATCAAAGAAGGCGATATTAAAGAAATCAATGTTATCATTAAAGCAGATGTTCAAGGATCTGCAGAAGCCCTCGCCGGTTCCCTTCAGAAGATCGATGTGGAAGGCGTTAAGGTTAAGATTATCCACACTGGAGTCGGTGCGATCACTGAATCAGATATCATTTTAGCTTCTGCTTCCAATGCGATAATAATCGGTTTCAATGTCCGTCCTGATAATAACGCTAAACGTACCGCTGAAACCGAGAAAGTCGATGTTCGCCTGCACCGCATCATCTATAACGTGATCGAAGAGATCGAGTCTGCGATGAAGGGGATGCTTGATCCAGAGTTCGCAGAAAAGGTCATCGGCCAGGTTGAGATCCGAACAACCTTTAAAGTTTCAAAAGTCGGAACGATTGCCGGCTGTTACGTCACCGACGGAAAAGTAACACGCGATTCAACCGTTCGATTGATCCGTGACGGTGTCGTTATCTATGAAGGTAAGATTGATGCCCTTAAACGATTTAAAGATGACGCAAAAGAAGTTAGTGCTGGGTATGAATGTGGTATAACTTTAGAAAAGTTCAATGACATTAAAGAAGGAGACGTCATCGAAGCCTACATCATGGAAGAGATCAAACGGGCATGATTGGTTTCCTGACGGTCGAATGTTTCATCTATGAATCACATTCACTGAAGGAAAAACGCTCGGTAGTTAAAAAGGCCGTGACTCGGTTAAGACAGCAATTTAATCTTGCTGTCTCCGAGACCGACTTTCATGATTTATGGCAGAGAGCTGAACTTGGAATTGTAACCATTTCAAAGGACAAACTAATTGTAGAACAGGAACTTCAGAAAGCGATCAAGCTGATCAGCAGCATTCCTGAGCTGGAAGTGACAACAACTACAATTGAGTGGTTATAATGGACAGATAGAAACGGGGTGGAACAATGAGCAAAATCCGATCCAATCGCATTGGAGAGCAGATGAAGAAAGAACTTGGCGATATTATTGGCCGGAAGCTAAAAGATCCCCGCATTGGCTTTGTAACTGTAACAGGTGTTGAAGTTACGGGAGATTTACAGCAGGCAACTGTTTATATTTCCGTGTTTGGAGATGATGCACAAAAAGAACAGACACTTCGCGGTCTGGCAAAAGCATCAGGTTTTATCCGAACAGAGATCGGCAGACGAATCCGTTTGCGCAAGACGCCGGAAATTTCATTTAAATTCGATGAATCCATTGAGTATGGAAGCCGAATAGAAACGTTGCTGACCGATATTAAAGATTCTGATGAAGAAAACGATCACAATAAGAGATAGGCAGGCATTTGTTTGTCTGCCTCTTTTTTTGATGCACATAAATTGCAAGGGCTCGCAAAGGTGGTAGGATGATGGCATTAAAACAGCCAGAGGGCGTTTTGCCTTTATTAAAGCCGGCAGGAATGACATCGCATGACTGTGTGGCCAAGTTAAGAAAAATTTTAAAAACTAAAAAGGTCGGGCATACCGGTACACTGGATCCGGAAGTGACTGGTGTTTTGCCGGTGTGTGTCGGAAGAGGCACGAAAATTGCCCAATATATGACCGATTATCCAAAAGCATATGAAGCTGAAGCAACGATTGGCCGTTCAACAACGACGGAAGATGCCCACGGGGACACCGTTGAAACAGAAGAGGTCCCAGGAGGGTTCGCCGCTGATCAGGTGGAGAAAGTCTTCGATTCGTTCAGAGGAGTGATCCAGCAGGTTCCTCCTATGTTTTCTGCTGTAAAAGTAAACGGTAAAAAGCTGTACCAATATGCCCGTGAAGGAGTCGAAGTGGAAAGACCGGTCCGCGAAGCGGTCATTTACGACCTTAAACTTCTTTCTAAAGAAAAAAATTTTCCGGGGCCATTTCCTTCCTTCTCATTTTCTGTTAAGTGCAGCAAGGGAACTTATATACGTACACTCGCGGTAGATATGGGCAAAAAGCTGGGCTATCCCGCCCACATGTCTAAATTAGTCAGAGTCGGTTCAGGACCTTTTGAACTGAAGGACTGTTTTACGTTTGAAGAAATAGAATCAGCCGCAGAAAACGGGACGATGGATGAGCTGTTCCTGCCCATTGAAAAAGCGATCGGACACTTTGAATCCATCATCGCTGATGAAGATATGGAACGGAAAATCAAGCACGGAGCCGTTCTGCCTATGGCAAAAGGTGTGCAAAATAACCCGTTTGCCGTTTATAATAAGAAAGGACAATGCCTTGCCATCTATAAAAAACATCCTGAAAAACCGCATTTAATGAAACCAGAAAAAATTTTAGCCGTAGAGTAAGGCAAAGAGTTAGAAGGTGGATTCTTGAAAACAATTACACTGTCACATCCTCACCAGCTGAAAAAAAATGAACTCCCCCCTACAGTCTTGGCTCTAGGGTATTTCGACGGCATACACAAAGGACATCAAAAAGTGATAGGGACGGCAGCAAAAATTGCACGTGAACAAAAAGCGGTTTCAGCAGTCATGTCGTTTCATCCCCATCCTTCTGTTGTGTTAGGGAAAAAAGAAGCGCATGTTTCCTATTTAACCCCATTGGAGAAAAAAGAAGTTCTGCTTCGAGAAATGGGGATTGATATTTTTTATCTAGTGGAGTTCAATGAAGAATTTGCATCACTCGCACCACTGACGTTTATTCAGGAATATTTGACCGGACTGAACGTCAGACATGTGGTCGCTGGCTTCGATTATACGTATGGCAAGTTTGGAAAAGGAAATATGGCCAAGATGAATGAGTATGCTAAAGGAGAATTTTCCCAGACCGTCATTGAAAAAATGGAGATTCATGGCCAAAAGATAAGCTCTACCTTGATACGTAATCTTCTCAAGGAAGGCGACGTCGATCAGATTCCTGAATACCTGGGCAGGCCTTATTCCATAACGGGGGAGGTCATCCATGGTGAAAGCAGGGGGACATCCATCGGTTTTCCAACGGCCAACATCAGCAGCAATGACGACTATCTGATACCTGCCAACGGGGTGTATATCGTTCAGGTGGAGATCGGTGATACGGTATATAACGGAGTCGCGAACATCGGCAAGAAACCGACCTTCCATGAAGACCGGGAGGCGTCAATTGAAGTACACCTTTTTGATTTTTCTTCAAACATATATGGGAAAACGGTTGAAGTATACTGGCTGTCCCGGATCCGCGATGAAAAAAAATTCGATTCGGTTGACAGTCTTGTCAAGCAGATATCAGCTGACAAACAGGCAGCTCTAGATTTTTTTTATGAAAAGTAGGCTGGCTCTTGCATTATTCTTTAAAAAGAGGTAATCTATTATTTGTACTTCAATGTACAAAGTAACCGCTGCTTGGCATCGCGATTTCACCGACGCATGCTAGGTTGCCGGGGCTATCGAACAAAGGAGGTGAACAGGATGGCAATTTCTCAAGAACGTAAAAATGAACTGATCAGCGAGTACAAAACGCATGATCTTGATACTGGATCTCCAGAAGTTCAGATCGCTATCCTTACAGAGCAGATTAACACTCTTAATGACCATTTACGTACTCACAAGAAGGATCACCACTCACGCCGTGGTCTTTTGAAAATGGTAGGTAAGCGCCGTAACTTGCTAACGTATCTACGTAATAAAGATATCACACGTTATCGTGAGCTTATCAACAAGCTTGGATTACGTCGTTAATCGGAAAAGCGGGAATATTTCCCGCTTTTTTTCTGTAAAAAAACCCATACATAATCAAACAGCTATATTTTGAAAGAACAAGCCTAGTTTTTCTTTTTAGGAAAGATCAGTTTAGGATATAATATAGACATAATATTGTTTTATTGTCGAGAGGAGTACCAGAAGAAATGGAACAAGAGAAACGTATTTTTTCTATGGACTGGGCAGGCAGAGAACTGTCTTTTGAAATCGGAAATCTTGCAAAACAGGCAAACGGAGCCGTATTCGTCCGTTATGGCGACACAGCTGTGCTTTCAACAGCCGTTGCATCGAAAGAACCTAAGAATTTAAGCTTTTTTCCTTTAACAGTCAACTATGAAGAACGCCTTTACGCTGTCGGGAAAATCCCGGGCGGTTTTATTAAACGTGAAGGACGTCCGAGTGAGAAAGCGATTCTCGCAAGCCGTCTGATCGACCGCCCGATCCGCCCGCTGTTCGCCGATGGATTCCGTAATGAAGTACAGGTTGTCAGCACGGTAATGAGTGTGGATCAGAACTGTTCTTCAGAAATGGCCGCAATGATCGGCTCATCTCTTGCGCTTTCCATCTCAAACATTCCGTTTGAAGGGCCGATTGCCGGTGTAACAGTAGGCCGGGTGGATGATAAGTTTGTAGTGAATCCTACGGTTGAAGAGAACGAGAAAAGTGATATTAGCCTCGTTGTTGCAGGAACGAAGGAAGCAATCAACATGGTAGAAGCAGGAGCGAAAGAAGTTCCCGAAGAAGTAATGCTTGAAGCGATCATGTTTGCTCATGAAGAAATCAAAAAGCTGATTGCATTCCAGGAAAAGATTGTGGAAGAGGTCGGAAAAGAAAAAATGGAAGTTCAGCTTCATCAAGTCGACCAAGAACTGGTTGAAGAGATTCGCAGCTTTATTGGGGCTGATCTAACCGCGGCTGTCAGTGTTTTTGATAAACAGGAACGTCAGGCCGCTCTTGATGAATTGAAAAATAGAGTAGTTGCGCATTACGAAGAAACAGACGAAGAAAAAGTGGACGAAGCGAAGGAAGTTCTTCAGCTTCTCATAAAAGGAGAAGTACGCCGCTTGATTCTTAAAGAAAAAATCCGTCCTGATGGAAGAAAGAGCAATGAGATCCGTCCTCTGTCTTCAGATGTCAGCCTGCTGGCACGTACTCACGGTTCCGGTCTGTTCACACGTGGACAAACGCAAGCATTAAGTGTATGTACACTCGGAGCCCTTGGGGATGTTCAGGTGCTTGACGGATTGGGAGTAGAAGAGTCAAAACGCTTTATGCACCAATATAACTTCCCTCCTTTCAGTGTAGGTGAGACAGGTTTCATGAGAGGTCCGGGACGAAGGGAAATCGGACACGGAGCCCTTGGAGAACGTGCCCTAGAGGCTGTTATTCCTTCTGAGGAATCCTTCCCGTATACAATCCGTCTTGTTTCAGAAGTTCTTGAATCCAACGGATCAACGTCACAGGCGAGCATCTGTGCGAGTACCCTTGCTATGATGGATGCTGGTGTTCCGATAAAAGCACCAGTTGCTGGGATCGCGATGGGTTTGGTCAGTGACGGAGAAGATGTGACTGTTCTAACAGACATTCAAGGAATGGAAGATCACCTGGGGGATATGGACTTCAAAGTAGCGGGTACTGCAAAAGGTGTAACCGCCCTGCAAATGGATATAAAGATTTCCGGTATTAACCGTGAAATTTTGGAACAGGCGTTAACTCAAGCGAAAGATGGCCGCCTGCACATTCTCTCTTCCATGCTGAAAACTTTGGATCAGCCTCGAAAACAGCTATCAGCTTATGCGCCTAAGATCATTACCATGAAAATCAATCCTGACAAGATCAGAGATGTAATCGGGCCGAGCGGAAAAGTCATCAATAAGATTATTGAAGAAACAGGCGTTAAGATTGATATCGAACAAGATGGTACGGTATTCATCGCTTCTGCTGATCAGGCAATGAACGAGAAAGCTCAAAAAATTATTGCTGATCTCGTCCGTGAGGTCCAAGTCGGGGAGTATTACGACGGCAAAGTAAAACGAATTGAAAAGTTCGGTGCTTTCGTTGAATTGTTCGCTGGAAAAGACGGACTGGTTCATATTTCTGAGCTTGCAGAAGAGCGAATCGGAAAAGTGGAAGACGTTGTGAAATTGGGCGATGTGATCCGCGTCAAAGTTACAGAGATCGATAATCAAGGACGGGTAAACCTTTCCCGCAAAACGGTTTTAAAAGAGCAGAAGAAAGAACAGGAACAAAAGAATAGTGAACAATAAAAAACCGGTTACACCGGTTTTTTTTTATGCCTTTAAACAGTCGGACAATGTTCTAACAAGCCTGTGATGGACATACCCTTTCTACAGGAGGGGAGTTCAATGAAAAGAAATCTGCTGTATGTGGGTATGGTGATTCTAATAGTTGGTGTAACCGTCGGGACGGTGCAAAACCCGTTCACCTCCACTTATCTGCAAAGCATGAAAGCACAAACGGCCGCTGTTTCTAAAATGCAGGGCAACAGTTTATATGATCAGCTTCAGAAAAAAGCTGGTGAGGTAAACAAAGCGCCGGTGAATGCAGCGGTTGACCGGGTGTGGAAAGCGGTACCGGGTTACAATGGCGTTGAACTGGACGTCGACGCTTCTTATAAAAAGATGAGAGGTTCTAAAACCATTGATGATAAAAAACTTGTATACAAGCAAATTCCTCCGAAGGTAAAACTGAATGACCTGCCGCCTTCACCGATCTATAAGGGAAATCCTGAAAAACCGATGGTAAGCCTGCTGGTCAATGTCGCGTGGGGCAACGAATATCTGCCGAAACTGCTTAAAACGATGAAGGAAGCACATGTTCATTCAACGTTTTTTCTTGATGGATCATGGGTGAAGAAAAACCCGAGCCTGGCAAAAATGATATTGGATGAGGGCCATGAGATCGGAAATCATGCGTATACACACCCCGATCTTAAGAGAATGACCAACGAGCGGATCAGAGAAGAGCTATCGAGCACAAATCGAGTGATTGAAGCGACACTGGGCAAGAAAAACATTCCTAAGTGGTTTGCTCCGCCAAGCGGAAGCTACCGGGATGATGTTGTCAAAATTGCTGCAGAACAGAAGATGAAGACGATCCTCTGGAGTGTGGACACCGTGGATTGGAGAAAGCCGGAGCCCGGCAGGATGGCAGAATCTGTGATAAGGAAAGTCCATCCAGGTGCGATGGTCCTGATGCATCCAACCTCATCCACTGCTGATGGCCTTAAACGGATGATCGAAGGCATTAAAGCCAAGGGCTATGCGATCGGAACCGTGTCCGGCCTGTTGGACGAGACACGCTTGATCACGAAAACTCCAGTGAAATAACATTGTTGTATGATAGGTATGTTAATGGTATATTGTTCCTATGAAAACAGTTGATCGAGATGGATTACAGCTAGGAGGAAACAAGTTTGATTATTAGACATTCGTGTCCAAACGGCGTAAGAGTCGTCTTGGAAAAGATTCCAACCGTACGTTCAGTTGCCATCGGTGTTTGGATTGGTACTGGATCACGGTTTGAAGTTCCCGAAAACAATGGAGTATCCCACTTTTTGGAGCACATGTTCTTCAAGGGGACAACATCCCGAAGCGCCAGGGAAATCGCAGAATCATTTGACAGCATTGGCGGTCAGGTCAATGCGTTTACTTCAAAAGAATATACATGCTACTACGCAAAGGTTCTTGATACCCATGCTCCCAGAGCCCTGAATGTCCTTTCCGATATGTTCTTCAACTCTACATTCGATGAACAGGAGCTTTTGAAAGAGAAAAACGTCGTTCTTGAAGAGATAAAAATGTATGAAGATACACCTGATGACATTGTGCATGATCTATTAAGCAGAGCTAGCTTTCATCAGCATTCTCTTGGATACCCGATCCTTGGAACAGAAAATACGCTGAATACGTTTAACGGCAAGACGCTCCGCGATTATATGGCAGATTACTATACACCAGAGAACGTTGTTGTCTCTGTAGCCGGGAACGTAGATGAAGGTTTTATAAAAGAGGTAGAGAACCTGTTCGGAGGCTATAGCGGCACGCCAGCTGATTCAAGCCTCCAGGCTCCCGTGTTTCATAGTGAGAAGCTGGCAAGGAAAAAAGAAACAGAACAAGCCCATCTGTGTCTTGGCTTCCCTGGACTGTCATTGAAAGATCCCGATACGTTCTCCCTGATCGTTTTAAATAATATTTTTGGTTCAAGTATGAGCAGCAGGCTGTTTCAGGAAGTCCGTGAGCAGAGAGGCCTCGCTTATTCTGTTTTTTCTTACCACTCTGCGTACCGGGACAACGGGCTGTTTACCATATATGGAGGAACCGCTCCAGGTCAGCTCGATGAACTGTATAATACGGTTGGTATGATCGTAGATGAACTTAAAGATAAAGGTATTTCGGACAAAGAGCTAATGAATTCAAAAGAACAGATCAAAGGAAGCCTCATGCTCAGCCTTGAGAGTACGAACAGCAGAATGAGCAGAAACGGTAAAAATGAATTGATTCTTAACTATCACCGTTCTCTTGATGAAATGGTGCAGCTCATCGATGCTGTATCAAAAGAAAGCGTAGATACATTGATTCATCGAATTTTTGACAATGAATGTTCCGCATCCTTGGTCAGCCCGACAGGTGATCTGCCTAAAGGATTGCAATAAGACGCCTGCAGCATATGCTGCAGGTTCTTTTATGTCTTTTTCAAAGGAAACTGTTAAATTCGGGCTTGTCATTAGGTTGTCTAACCAATCCCCGTTTGTAATTTTGAATATACTGTTGAGGTAAATGAGATGAATCGCAAAGGAAGAATGAAAATAAAGGGTTTGAATACTGTTGCTGCCGAGTAATGAGAGTCACCATCTAGGCAAAGGAATCATATGATGGTGTTGCGAACATGAACAAGGATTTCCCCTGTTTTTGCGGAGCAACAGAGAAAGGGGAGGAAGCATGTTAACTGACTTGCAAATTGCCATATTTGGCGGTGATGCCAGACAGCTGGAAGTGATCCGCAAGCTTACTGAACAAGGCGCCAACCTTGTGCTGGTTGGGTTTGATCAGCTGGATCACGGGTTTACCGGAGCTTCGAAAATGGATATGGGAGAAGTTGATTTTGCCAAATTAGATTTTATTGTGCTGCCGGTGAATGGCACGGGTCCGAATGGCGAGATTGATACCATTTTCTCAAATAAAAGCATTGTAATTACTTCTTCGCATTTAAAGCAGACCCCTGAGCATTGCCATGTATATTCAGGTATAACGAATAAGTACCTGAACGGCATCCTAGCTGAAAGCGGACGGGGGCACACCCAGCTCTTCGAAAGGGATGATGTAGCCATCTACAACAGTATTCCGACTGTGGAAGGCACCCTGATGATGGTGATTCAAAACACCGATACAACCATCCATAAGTCAAACACGGTTGTTTTAGGATTCGGCCGTGTGGGCATGAGTGTGGCAAGAGCTTTTGCAGCACTTGGAGCAAGAGTGAAAGTTGGCGCAAGAAAACCGGAACATTTAGCACGGATCAGTGAGATGGGTTTTATTCCTTTTCATCTCGATGATTTGAAAAAAGAAGTGATTGATACGGATGTTTGCATTAATACCATTCCATTTCAAATTGTGACGTCAGACATTATCTCCAAAATGCCAACTCATACACTGATCATTGATCTGGCTTCTAAGCCTGGCGGAACTGATTTTAAGTATGCTGAAAAAAGGGGCATTAAAGCACTCCTTGCACCAGGATTGCCGGGCATTGTGGCACCGAAAACGGCTGGACAGATTCTCGGCAATGTCCTTTCCCAATTAATAAAGGAAGAAATGGTTAATCGAAAGGGGAAACCTTGATGAAAGTCAATGGAAAACACATTGGTTTTGGCTTAACTGGTTCTCATTGTACGTATGACGCCGTTTATCCTGAGATTAAAAAGTTGATTGATGAAGGGGCGAAAGTTACACCCTTTGTGACTCACACCGTACAAAACACGGATACACGGTTTGGCGAGGGTGAAGACTGGCTAAGGAAAATTTCAGAGCTTACGGGGATTGAACCCGTAAATTCTATCGTTAAAGCTGAGCCATTTGGCCCGAAGACACCATTGGATTGTATGATCATCGCCCCTTTGACAGGCAATTCCATCAGTAAGTTCGCCAATGCGATGACTGATTCTCCTGTTCTGATGGCAGCGAAAGCTACGATGCGGAATCAATCGCCTGTCGTACTCGGGATCTCAACAAATGACGGACTTGGGTTAAATGGTGTGAATATTATGAGGCTGATGGCGGCCAAGAGCATTTATTTTGTGCCGTTTGGCCAGGATGACCCTGTAAACAAGCAAAATTCACTCGTCGCACATATGGAATATCTGCTTGAAACAGTAGAAGCTGCACTCGAAGGAAAACAGCTGCAGCCTGTACTCAGGATGAACGGCTGAGCAATTCATTAAAAATAGCTTTCTATTAGCGGGAAGTATGTTAAAATGTGAAATAAAATGTGTATTCCAAAAAGATTCTCTCGTATGAGCAGCTGGAGAGAAACAAAGATGTTTCACTAGAAGGAGAAACATTCGTGTTTCTCCTTCTGTCATGACAAGGTTTATGGACTAAACAAAAAAGGAGACACAGTCTAATGACTCAGAATGGATTTCATGTAGCGGTAGTCGGTGCGACGGGTGCCGTTGGACAACAAATGTTAAGAACACTGGAAGAAAGAAACTTCCCGATTGCTAAATTATCTCTGCTTGCAAGCAGCAGATCTGCCGGCAAAACAGCCGTTTATAAAGGCGAAGAAGTGGTGATTCAAGAAGCGCTGCCTGAAGCCTTTGAAGGAGTGGACATTGCTTTGTTTTCAGCAGGAGGCTCTATCTCCAAAGAATTGGCTCCTGAAGCGGTAAAACGCGGTGCGGTTGTGATCGATAACACGAGTGCGTACCGAATGGATGAGAATGTTCCCTTGGTCGTACCAGAAGTCAATGAAGAAGATATCCGCCAGCATAAGGGCATCATCGCCAATCCGAACTGCTCGACGATTCAGATGGTGGTTGCTTTAAAGCCGCTACAAGAAAAGTATGGCTTAAACAAAGTCATCGTCTCAACTTACCAGGCGGTATCAGGTGCAGGCGCAAAAGCGATTGAAGAATTAAAGTCCCAATCACAGGCCATCCTGGAAGGTAAAGAGTTCACCCCAGAAATCCTGCCGTGTGCGGGTGATGAAAAACACTATCAGATCGCATTTAATGCAGTACCTCAGATTGATAAGTTTCAGGAGAACGGATATACCTTTGAAGAGATGAAGATGATCAATGAAACGAAAAAGATCATGCATATGCCTCAACTGCAGGTAGCTGCCACTTGCGTCAGGCTTCCGGTTGAGACGGGCCACTCCGAATCTGTCTATGTTGAATTAGGAGAAGATGTAGAATCCATCGAAGAATTCAAACAGCTTCTGGCTTCATCTGAAGGTATTATTCTGCAGGATGATCCTCAGAATCAAATCTATCCTATGCCAGCTCATTCTGTTGGCAAAAATGACGTATTTGTCGGCCGTATCAGAAGAGACCTGGACCGCAATGATGCGTTCCATCTATGGATTGTATCTGACAACTTATTAAAAGGGGCAGCCTGGAACTCGGTGCAGATTGCAGAAAGCCTGATTAAACTTGAATTGCTGAACTAATCAAAGAAGGTGCTGACTTCATGAAGATAATCATACAAAAATTTGGGGGCACATCCTTAAAAGATGAAAACGGCAGGGAACTTGCAGCCGAGCATGTTAAAAGAGCGGTGGCTGAAGGCTATAAGGTCGTCTGTGTTGTCTCGGCAATGGGACGTAAAGGTGATCCTTACGCGACAGATACACTTCTAAGCCTGATTGGAGCTACTGATCATCAAGTGCAAAGCAGAGAATATGATCTGCTTCTTTCTTGTGGAGAAATTATTTCTTCTGTTGTGTTTTCCAACCTGCTAAAAAGTAAAGAAATATCTTCTACAGCCTTGACAGGCTCCCAAGCCGGCTTCAGGACGAACGACGAACATACGAACGCAAGAATTACAGATATGCAATGTGACAGGCTCCGTTCCATGCTTGAAACACATGACACGGTAGTTGTTGCCGGATTTCAGGGTGAATCTCCTGAGGGGGATGTAACAACGCTCGGCCGGGGAGGCAGTGATACGTCCGCGTCAGCCCTTGGAGCAGCCCTTGGAGCTGAATACATTGATATTTTTACAGATGTGGAAGGCGTGATGACCGCGGACCCGAGGATCGTGAAAGAAGCAGTGCCTCTATCTGTTGTTACTTACAATGAAATCTGCAATATGGCTTACCAGGGAGCGAAAGTGATTCACCCCCGTGCAGTCGAGATTGCGATGCATGCAAAAGTGCCATTAAGAATCCGTTCAACCTATTCTGAGCTTCCTGGAACCCTTGTGACCTCAGCCATATCCAAAGGAGCAGGGCGGGATGTGCAGGATCATGTCATTACAGGCATCGCACATGTCCCGGGTGTCACCCAGATCAAAGTATTTGCGAAGGATGCTCAATATGACCTTCATACCAAGGTCTTTAAAGCAATGGCAAAAGAACAGATTTCTGTAGACTTTTTCAACATCAGCCCTAAAGGTGTCGTATATACAGTCATGGAAAGTATGGCACAACATGCCGAGCACGTCCTTAACGACCTCGGATATTCGCCCGAGATTACGCGAAGCTGTGCAAAAGTATCCGCAGTCGGAGCAGGAATGTCAGGTGTACCAGGGGTGACGGCTACGATTGTAGAGGCATTAGTCGATGAAAATATACAAATTCTGCAGTCCGCTGACTCCCACACCACCATTTGGGTGCTCGTAAGACAGGATGACATGGTAAAGGCAGTGAATGCCTTGCATAAAGCATTTGAGTTAGATAAAGTCCATTCCACTGGATTAGAGTCTCCTGACCAATAAAAAAAGAAGTATCTATTTAGTGGATATTGCAAGATTTTAAGGAGCTGATCGAAATGCATTTGGGAAATATAAGCACAGCTATGGTAACTCCCTTTGACAGCAAGGGAAATATTGATTTTATCAAAACGACAAAGCTGGTGAATTACTTAATACAAAACGGTACAGACAGTCTGGTGGTTGCAGGGACAACAGGTGAGTCACCAACATTATCAACAGAGGAAAAGATTGCGCTTTTCAGGCATGTTGTAAAAGTTGTTGATAAAAGGGTTCCTGTTGTCGCAGGAACTGGAAGCAATAACACCAAAGCATCCATCGACCTGACCAAGAAGGCAGAACAAGCCGGTGTTGATGCGATTATGATCGTGGCGCCTTACTACAGTAAACCGAGCCAGGAAGGAATCATTGCCCATTTTAAAGCCATAGCAGCTGAAACCAGCCTCCCGATCATGGCTTACAATGTTCCGGGGCGGACCATGGTCAGCATTTCCGCTGAAACCGTTATTGAGCTTTCCAAAATCCCTAACGTTATTGCCATCAAAGATGCCGGTGGTGATTTGGGAGAGATGAGCCAAATCATAGAGCAAACGTCTGAGGATTTTCTTCTGTACAGCGGTGATGACGGTATCACACTGCCGGTATTATCCATCGGAGGAGCAGGGATCGTATCTGTCGCATCCCATGTGATAGGAAATCAAATGCAGGAAATGATTTCGCAATTTAAACAAGGAAGGGTACAGGAAGCGGCAAAACTTCACAGGAAGCTTCTGCCGGTTATGGATGAGATGTTTAAAGCACCAAGCCCGGCCCCTGTTAAAACAGCTTTGCAGTTTAAGGGGCTTGATGTCGGAAGCGTACGTCTTCCTTTATTGCCATTGAACCAGCAGCAGCGGGAATCGTTATCCAAAATCATGCGATCTTCATTGTAAAATGAAAACAAGCGGCCATTGTGCCGCTTTTTTTATTTCAGCCATAAGCGCAGGGATAGAAAAGAAAACGTTGCTTCTTCTTGTATTCGCTTTCGAACATAAGCTATAATGAATTCAAGTGACGTGAACGGAGAGTACATAAACACAACAACTGGGAGGATTATTACATTGACAACGAAACAACAAAATAGTGAAAAGATTAAAGTTTTTGCCCTGGGCGGTATTGGCGAAATTGGCAAAAACATGTATGTGGTCGAAGCGGGGGAGGATATCTTTGTCCTGGATGCAGGCTTAATGTTTCCTCAGGAGGAAATGCTTGGCATCGATATCGTGATTCCGGACATAACCTATCTTGTCCAGAACAAGGACAGAGTCAAGGGGATTTTTCTGACCCATGCACACGAAGACCACATCGGCGGACTTCCTTTTATTTTAAAGCAGCTGCCAGTTCCTGTTTACGGAACGAAGCTTACCCTAGGGCTTGTAGAAGCAAAGCTGAAAGAAGCTGGACTTCATAAGAGCACGAAAATGCACTTAGTGAGTTCAGAATCCGTCCTCGACTTTGGAGAGTATAAAGTTACTTTCTTTGGCACGAATCACAGTATTCCAGATTCCGTCGGCATTGCCGTTCACACGCCGCAGGGAGTCATCGTGAATACAGGTGACTTTAAGATTGACCAGTCTCCGATCGATGGAAAGCATACGGATTTTGGCAAGATTGCTGAGCTGAACAGCAAAGGGGTACTATGCCTGCTTTCGGACAGCACCAATGCGGAAAGGCCTGGCATGACAGGTTCCGAAAAGTCAGTGGGGCATGAGATCGATAATGTGTTTGCTGAAGCGAAAGGCCGGATTATCATCGCATCTTTCGCATCCAATGTTCACCGCATCCAGCAGATTTTCACCGCTGCTGCCAAAACCAACAGGAAAATTGTCATTACCGGAAGAAGCATGGTAAAAGTTGTGGACATCGCTTCTGATTTAGGATATCTGAACATCGAGAAAGACAGTATGATCTCCATTGATCAGATGAATAACTTTTCGGAAGACCGTATTGTTATTTTAACAACCGGCAGTCAGGGCGAACAAATGGCGGCTTTGTCGCGCATGGCGCATAAAGCACATAAACAGATCGCGATCCGGCATACGGATACAGTGGTCATTGCAGCTACGCCAATCCCTGGAAACGAGCGTTCTGTAGCCCGCATCGTCGATTTATTGATGAGGACAGGTGCTGAAGTTATTTTCGGACAGCGCAAAGTGCACGTTTCAGGGCACGGCTGCCAGGAAGAATTGAAGTTGATGCTGAGCCTTATGAAGCCTAAATATTTTATCCCTGTCCACGGGGAATATAAAATGCAAAAAGCGCACCAAAATCTTGCGGTTCAGGTAGGCGTTGATGCTGAAAATATTTTTATTCTTGAAAAAGGAGAAGTCGTTGAGTTTGCTGACGGTTTGGCTAAACGGACCGGAAAAGTTCCAGCAGGAAACGTTCTCGTTGACGGCTTAGGTGTAGGGGATATCGGAAACATCGTGCTGCGCGACCGAAAGCTTCTGTCCCAGGACGGAATACTGGTTGTCGTCGTTACGATAAGCAGAGCGTCCAATCAAATCATATCCGGCCCTGAAATAATATCCCGGGGATTTGTTTACGTCCGTGAGAGTGAAGAGCTCCTTCAGGAAGCGAACAAACTTGTGACAGAAGTGCTCGATAAATGCATGCAGGAAAAAGTGAAGGACTGGTCCTCATTAAAATCGAACATGCGCGATTCACTCAGCCATTATTTATTTGATAAAACACGCCGTCGGCCAATGATTATGCCGATCATTATGGAAATTTAATGCCTGCTTCTGCAGGCATTTTTTAAATTTGTCAGCTGGAATAAAAGTAATGTCCAACACAAAAAGCGTGTTGCCATGTTAGAGTTCCAGCGCTTGTCGGACCTGCAGGAGCTTCCGCTTGTCTTTGCAGAATGAAAATAACCCCAGCGTTCATACTATAAGAAAATGCTGAACAAGCATAAGGGGGTTACTAGTATGAATCAGGATCAAGAACCGAAACAGCCGAATGTGCCCGAAGGCAATTCGGAACAGAGCAGTCTCGTCAACAAACTGCAGTCACTCGGGCAGACAAATGTTCCGCAGATGGAAGGATCCAGTATCCACTGCTTGACGATTGTCGGCCAGATTGAGGGACATGTGCAGCTTCCGCCGAATAATAAAACCACAAAGTATGAGCATTTAATCCCTCAATTGGTGGCGATCGAACAGAACCCGAAGATCGAAGGGCTGCTGATCATCTTGAATACAGTAGGCGGGGACGTTGAAGCCGGTCTTGCCATTTCAGAAATGATTGCTTCTCTCTCCAAGCCATCGGTTTCACTCGTCCTCGGAGGAGGACATTCGATAGGAGTGCCCATAGCGGTGTCAGCCAATTATTCATTCATCGCTGAAACAGCGACGATGACCATACATCCTGTAAGGCTAACCGGGCTTGTTATCGGTGTGCCTCAGACGTTTGAATACCTAGATAAAATGCAGGAAAGAGTCATCAATTTTGTAACTTCACATTCAGGCATAACCGAAGAAAAATTTAAAGAACTCATGTTTTCAAAAGGAAACTTAACAAGGGATATCGGAACGAACGTGATCGGCAAAGATGCTGTCAGCGATGGGCTGATCAATGAAGTAGGCGGAGTCGGGCAGGCAATTGCCAAGCTGAACGAAATGATGGAGCAGAACCGTCTTAAGAAAACGAATGACGGCCTTGAGGTGATCCAATGACCTGGTATACCCTTATGCCTCATGAGCTCATGTTTCCTGATGGACAAGACGGACAATCGGCGCAAAACAGCGTTCAAACCCAAATGCTTTATAAAAATATACCAGTGCTGGTTGAGCAAATCTCCCCATTGGAATATAAAGTGGTCCGGGTGATGAGTACAGATCCGGCCCATTTTATGAACGACGACTGCTGTCCGGGGCAAATTCTGAGGGCAGACCATTCCTAAAGCGATAGATAAGCAGGCTGGTCCTGTGATATAATGAAGAACAAAAGCAGCCCTCCACCGGCTGCTTTACTTGGTTTTGCTAAAGAGGTGAAAGAATGGCGAAAAGGAATAAAAAAGCTTCAAAAAAAACGACAGCCTGGAAAGAGCAATTAAGCTATGAGCTTGCCGGCCTTCTTTTGCTTGCTTTGACGATGCTTGCACTAGCCCGGATGGGTAAAGTGGGACTGGCTTTTGTTCAGTTTTTGCGATTTTTCAGCGGTGAATGGTACGGAGTGCTTCTCATCGGCACACTGGCTGTTTCAGTCTATTTAATTTGGAAACGCAAGACTCCTCCCGTTTTCGGAAAAAGGCTTGCAGGATTTTATTTGTTCTACCTATCCATGCTCATTCTTAGCCATCTGAAATTATTTTCTCTTCTCTCAAAACAGGGAAGATGGGCAGATACTTCTGTCATCAGGAATACATGGGAGATCTATTGGTCCCAGCTGTCTGGCAATTCACCAGCTGCTGATCTTGGAGGCGGGATGATTGGCTCCGTCGGTTTTGCGATGTTTCACTTTTTGTTCGGTGTACAGGGGTCTGCCGTGGTTCTTGTCTTCGTCATGATCATTTCTCTGATTCTCATCACAGGTAAATCTTTGTCCGGGGTTATTTCTAAAATCGCAGAGGCAGCAGGCCGCTTTATTTCTCATACATACGAATCTCTGCAAACGAAGGCAAAGGAATTAAAAAACAGCAGGAAACCAGCCGAAAAAAGAGCAGCGAAAAAAGAGATGCCTCATCAGGATGCGCAAGAGGTACACAAAGCTTCTGACGAAGAGTATGAGCCGATTATTGAGGACTTTACGAGGAACCTTGACCGTGATGAGAGCTCTGCCGTACAGCTTAAATTCGGATCAAAAGATTTTCATGAAGAAGAACCGGACAGGCATGAACCCGAAGAAGCTGATCCTGCTGGATTGGCGGCAAGCTTCGTACAAACAGAAGAACATAATGAAAACTATGCTCTTCCTTCCATGGACCTTTTGGTCAGGCCTTCTTCTACTGGGCAACATAAAGACAGGCAATATGCGGCTAGTAAAAGCAATGCCAAAAAGCTGGAGAAAACGTTTGAGAGCTTCGGCGTAAAAGCCCGAGTACTGAAAGTCCATCTTGGTCCGGCGGTCACAAAATACGAAGTGTATCCAGACGTGGGTGTGAAAGTAAGCAAGATCGTCAATTTAGCAGATGATATTGCACTGGCTCTTGCTGCCAAAGACATTAGGATCGAAGCCCCGATCCCGGGTAAATCTGCGGTCGGTATCGAGGTCCCTAACCAGGAGGTCGCTACCGTTACATTAAGGGAAGTACTTGAATCGAGCCAATATCAAAAACAGACATCCAGACTGGCTATCGGACTTGGCCGGGACATTTCAGGGGAACCCATTTTCGCGGAACTTTCTAGAATGCCCCATCTTCTTGTTGCTGGTGCGACCGGGAGCGGGAAGAGTGTATGTATCAACGGCATTATCACAAGCATCCTGATGCGGGCAAAGCCTCATGAAGTCAAGATGATGATGATTGATCCCAAGATGGTTGAACTGAATGTGTACAATGGTGTTCCCCATCTCCTGGCACCCGTTGTTACAGAGCCGAAAAAAGCGGCACAAGCCTTAAAACGGGTAGTAAGTGAAATGGAACGGCGGTATGAACTGTTTTCCCACAGCGGAACGCGGAACATTGAAGGATACAATGAAAGCATAAAAAGGCAGAACAATGAAGGAGGAGCTAAACAGCCTTTCCTGCCTTACATCGTTGTCATTGTGGATGAATTGGCAGATTTGATGATGGTTGCCTCAGGAGATGTTGAGGATGCGATCATTCGCCTTGCCCAGATGGCCCGTGCTGCAGGAATCCATCTGATCATTGCTACACAGCGGCCATCCGTTGATGTAATTACGGGAATCATTAAAGCCAACATTCCTTCCCGCATCGCGTTCAGTGTTTCTTCACAGACGGATTCCAGAACGATACTGGATATGGGAGGTGCAGAAAAACTGCTTGGCCGGGGAGACATGCTTTTCCTCCCATCAGGTGCATCCAAGCCCACAAGGATCCAGGGAGCTTTTCTTTCGGATCAAGAAGTAGAAAAGATCGTTGAATTTGTTATATCGCAGCAAAAAGCGCAATATCAGAAAGAGATGATTCCAACTGAGGAAGCTCAAGTTACGATGGAAGTGGAGGATGATCTGTTTCCTGAAGCGGTAAAACTCGTTGTAGACATGCAGACTGCATCAGTGTCCATGCTGCAGAGGCGATTCCGAATCGGATATTCCCGTGCAGCCAGACTGGTGGATGCGATGGAGGCTAAAGGGGTCATCGGCCCTTATGAAGGCAGCAAGCCGAGAGAAGTTCTGATGACATCTCTGCCGGAACAGAATCAAGCATCAAGCTCCTGACAAAACCCTTTTTTGGGGTTTTGTTTTTTCGTGGATTTATCTGAATAATGCGTTTATTTCGGGTTTTAAAAAAATCTGTAAAAATAGTATTTATTTATACAGATAAAAATGATATATTTATGTCGATTATTTTAAATATTTGTCAAAAATTTTACACTGAAAAACAGTAAATTGTTATTGGTTTTGGTTGTCATAGAGGTGAATAACAACGTGTCCATTAAGACGGATCATCGTCTGCTGTATTTAAAGGTTATTGAGAAATTAAAAGCCGACATTGAGAACGGCACTTATGAAGAAGGCGAGAAACTCCCGTCAGAATTTGAGCTTTCGAAACAGTTGGGCATTAGCAGGGCTACACTCAGGGAAGCGCTGCGTATTCTCGAAGACGAAAACATTCTGATCAGGAAACATGGCGTAGGAACCTTTGTCAGGACCAGGGCACTCTTTTCTTCTGGAATTGAAGAACTCTTCAGTGTGACAGATATGATCGAGAGAGCCGGCAAGAAAGCATCCACCGTCTTCGTATCCTCTGTCGTGATTCCTGCAGTGGATGACTTGAAGAACAAGTTTAATCTGGCGGAAGGCGAAGAGATTAACGTTGTGGAACGCGTGAGAACAGCGGATGCTGAACCTGTCGTTTACTGCATCGATCATATTCCTGCGGGCTATATGCCGTCTGAATCACAACATAAGTACCTCTCCATGCTTGAGATGCTGGAAAAAGAAGCTGGCAAGCGTGTCATGTATGCGGTGACAAACATAGAACCCCTCGGCTTCCATGAACGGATCTCGGAAATCCTGGAATGTCCGGAGGAAGCAGCGCTTCTCGTTTTAAAGCAGATGCACTATGATCAAAATGATGAGCCTGTTCTCTATTCCTGCAATTATTTCAGAGCTGATAAATTTAATTTTACAGTTGTAAGAAAGCGCTTGTAAGAAGTCAATCCATTATAGGGGGTGATGTGCTACACCGTAGTCCAATGTGTGTTACAAGTGTTATATGCATAAAAAATAGGGGGAAAAAGAATTGAAAAAGAGAACTGGAGTTTTATTAAGTCTTGCTTTAGCAGCCGGCACACTGCTTTCTGCCTGTGGAAAAGATGAAGGCGGAGGGTCAAACGAAGGCAGCAAAAAAGATGCATTTAAAGTGGCGATGGTAACCGACACTGGCGGTGTCGACGATAAATCCTTCAACCAATCAGCTTGGGAAGGTCTTCAAAAGTTCGGTAAAGATAACCATCTTAAGAAAGGTACAGATTTCAAATATCTTCAATCTACCTCTGCAAGTGATTATGCGCCTAACTTGAACTCGCTAGTCAGGGAAAAATTTGATCTTGTTTACGGAATCGGTTTTTTGATGGCAGAAGATATTAAAAAAGTAGCAAAGCAGCAGCCAAACGCACACCTTGCTCTTGTTGATATGGTTGTTCCTGAAAAGAACGTTGCGAGCATCACATTTAAGGAGCATGAGGGCTCATTCCTTGTTGGACTAATCGCAGGAATGCAAACGAAATCGAACAAAGTAGGTTTTGTCGGCGGCGTGGACAGTGAATTGATCAAAAAGTTTGAAAACGGATTTAAAGCCGGAGTTAAAACTGCGAATCCTAAAGCGGAAATTTTTGTTCAATATGCTGGTGACTTTAACAAAGCCGAAAAAGGACAAGCGATCGCTAACACGTTTTATGGCAAGGGTGCAGATATTATCTATCATGCAGCCGGAGGTACTGGTAAAGGGGTATTCACCGAAGCGAAAAACCGATCGAAGAATGGTGAAAAAGTTTGGGTTATCGGTGTTGACCGTGACCAATACGAAGAAGGATTGCCTGAGGATGTAACACTGACTTCCATGGTTAAGCGCGTTGACACAGCAGTTGATCAAGTTTCAAAGGATACTAAGGATGGAAAATTCCCTGGCGGAAAAGTGGTTGAATTTGGTCTTAACGAAGACGGTGTAGGTATTGCTCCTCACAAACAAAATGTAACGAAAGAAGCATTGGCAAAAGTGGACGAGTACAAAAAGAAAATCCAGGATGGAAGCGTAACAGTTCCTAAAACGGATAAAGAATTCAAAAAGTTTGAAGCAGATATGAAAAAGTAAATGCTAAAAGGAAAGGCTGGTATTCGTTTACTGGCCTTTATTTACGCAGTAAAAGGTTAGACTTCTGACTCCCTCTGCAGGATGAAGAAACAAGATTGCTAGGTTTATAGTTTGTCATAAGGGGTGAACACAATGGAGTATGTCATTGAGATGAGGAATATCCGCAAGGAATTCCCGGGCATCGTTGCCAATGACAATGTCACGCTGCAAGTAAGAAAAGGCGAGATTCATGCGCTGCTCGGTGAGAACGGTGCAGGAAAATCCACTTTGATGAATATCCTCTTCGGTTTGTATCAGCCGGAAGAGGGAGAGATCCACGTTAAAGGCCAGAAGATTTCGATTACTGATCCAAATGTTGCGAACCGTTTGGGAATCGGTATGGTGCACCAGCATTTTATGCTTGTTGAAAACTTTACTGTAACAGAAAATATTATTCTTGGCAAAGAGATAACCACTGCTGGAAGGGTCGATTTGAAAAAAGCAGCGAAAGAAGTAAAGGCCTTATCTGACCGCTACGGCTTGCGGGTAGATCCAAACGCAAAGATCGAAAATATCTCCGTTGGCATGCAGCAGCGCGTCGAAATTTTGAAAACGCTGTACCGCGGAGCAGAAATTTTAATCTTTGACGAGCCGACCGCTGTATTGACGCCTCAAGAAATCCATGAGCTCATGGAGATTATGAAAAAACTGGTATCAGAAGGGAAATCGATTATTCTAATCACCCATAAACTGAAAGAAATTATGGAAGCTTGCGACCGCTGTACAGTGATACGACGCGGAAGGGGTATTGGAACAGTTGATGTTGCAGAGACCAATCCGGATAAACTTGCGGCGATGATGGTCGGGCGCGAAGTCAATTTCAAGGTGGATAAAGAGGAAGCTGATCCAAAACAGGCCGTTCTGCAGATCAAAGACCTCGTCGTTGAAGATTCAAGGAAAGTGCCCGTTGTTGACGGATTAAACCTTGAGATCAAGGCGGGAGAAATTCTGGGGATCGCAGGGGTGGATGGAAACGGCCAGACCGAGCTTCTTGAAGCGATTACTGGTTTAAGAAAAGCGACAAGTGGAACCATCCAGCTCAACGGCAATGAGATCACGAACCTTAAACCAAGAAAAGTAACGGAATCCGGAGTGGGCCATATCCCTCAGGACCGACATAAGCATGGACTTGTTCTTGATTTTTCGATCGGTACGAACATGGTGCTGCAAACGTATTATCAACAGCCATTTTCTAAAAATAAAATTCTTAAATTTCCCGCAATTTTTGATAAAGCAAACAAGCTGATAAAAGAGTTTGATGTGAGAACGCCGAGTGAGCATACACTGGCACGAGCATTATCTGGAGGAAACCAGCAGAAGGCGATTATTGCAAGGGAAGTGGACAGAAGTCCTGATTTTCTAATTGCAGCTCAGCCTACACGGGGGCTTGACGTCGGTGCTATTGAATTTATTCATTCCAAGCTGATACAGGAACGGGATAAAGGAAAGGCGGTTCTTCTCCTTTCGTTTGAACTGGATGAAGTCATGAATGTCAG
Organism: Fictibacillus sp. NRS-1165; assembly: GCF_050468105.1. NCBI lineage: Bacteria > Bacillati > Bacillota > Bacilli > Caryophanales > Fictibacillaceae > Fictibacillus > Fictibacillus sp. NRS-1165. The sequence continues at coordinate 52,908 of NZ_JBDPNU010000031.1, read as the reverse complement.
CGACCGCATCGCCGTTATCTATGAAGGGAAAATCGTTGCGGTTGTGGATCCTGAACAAACGACCGAACAGGAACTTGGACTGCTCATGGCGGGCGGCAAGAAACAAAAAGCAGGTGAATTGCAATGAATGTAATGAAAGGCCGTTTATTTCATATTCTCGTCCCTGTCATATCCGTATTGCTAGGCCTGCTGATCGGCGGCATCATCATGCTGGTTTCTAACTATGATCCGATTCAAGCCTACTCAGCTTTGATCGAGGGCATCTTCGGTAATGGATACAATATCGGGGAGACGATTCGCGCGGCTTCACCGCTGATCCTCTCAGGACTTGCAGTGGCGTTTGCGTTTCGCACAGGGCTCTTCAATATCGGAGTTGAAGGGCAGCTGCTTGTCGGCTGGCTGGCATCCGTCTATGTCGGAATCCATTTTGATCTTCCTAAGATCATCCACCTTCCTTTAGCCGTAATCGCAGGCGCTTTAGCCGGTGCGCTATGGGGAGTGCTTCCTGGCATTCTGAAAGCCCGTTTTAAAGTTCACGAAGTTATTACGACCATTATGATGAACTATATTGCACTTTATGTGACTAACGCCATAATACGTGCCTATATGCTTGCCCCGGGTGAACGGACAAAAGATATAAAAGAATCCGCGTCCCTTGCTTCTCCTTGGCTTCAGCAGATGACAGATTTTTCCCGTTTGCATTATGGAATTCTCGTCGCTCTGATCGGTGCGCTTTTCATGTGGTTTGTTCTATGGAAGACGACTACCGGCTATGAATTAAGAGCGGTCGGTTTCAACCAGCATGCTTCACAGTATGCCGGAATTAGTGTATCAAAAAATATTATTCTTGCCATGGCGATCTCAGGTGCTTTTGCTGGTGCAGCAGGTACGATGGAAGGCCTTGGAACCTATCAGTATATGACGATCAATAACGCTTTTACCGGAGTAGGGTTTGACGGGATTGCCGTTTCCTTGCTTGGAGCCAACGGGTCGATCGGGATCATCGTTGCCGCTCTTTTATTTGGAGGATTGAAAATTGGAGCTCTCACCATGCAATCTACTGCAGGAGTTCCGACTGAGCTTATTGGCATTGTTATCGCTCTGATCATCTTCTTTGTTGCGTCCAGCTATCTAATCCGCTGGCTCACCAACCGATTTACTAAAGGGGGTAAAATATAATGAGTTTCTTCGATATTCTTGCCCTTATAGTACCTGCTGCGATCGTTTCGGCAGCCCCCCTCATCCTTACTGCTTTGGGCGGAGTTTTCAGTGAACGTTCCGGGGTCGTAAATATCGGGCTAGAAGGACTTATGATGTTCGGCGCCTTTTTAGGGGCGATTTTCACCCACTACGGTGAACAATGGGGTCTTGGAGCGGCTTCTCCATGGATGAGTTTTGCAGTAGCTATCGTTGGAGGTGCACTCTTTGCTGTTCCGCATGCAGTGGCAAGCATTTCATTGAAGGCGGATCAAGTCGTAAGCGGTGTGGCTCTTAACTTTTTAGCGGCTGGGCTTTCTATCTTTTTAACAAAAAAACTCTTTGACGCTGGACAGACTCCTGATATTCAGGAACGTATCGGCAAAGGTGACATTCCTGTGCTGTCTAAGATTCCAGTCATCGGAGACCTGTTTTTCTCCAATGCTTACTCTACTTCTTTCGTAGCGATTTTCCTGGCTTTTGTAGTATGGTACATTATCTACAAAACGCCGTACGGCCTTCGTCTTCGTTCTGTCGGTGAACATCCGATGGCTGCAGATACGATGGGGATCAATGTTAATAAGACCCGTTACATCTCAGTTATTATCGGGGGAGCGTTTGCCGGTCTGGGCGGCGCCATCTATGTGGCATCAATCGCCGGAAACTTTACACAGTCTACCATTTCAGGACAGGGCTTTATGGCTCTTGCTGCGATGATCTTTGGTAAATGGCATCCGCTTGGGGCGATGGGAGCAGCGTTGTTCTTCGGTCTTGCCCAAAGTTTAAGTATCACAGGGGAACAGATTCCTCTTCTCAAGAATATTCCTGATGTTTATCTGCTGATCGCACCTTATGTTCTTACCATTCTCGCTCTTGCAGGATTTGTTGGACGTGCAGACGCGCCTAAGGCATCCGGACAGCCTTACGAAAAAGGAAAAAGATAATTTACCGAACCTGCTTCAGTTTCTGAAGCAGGTTTTTTTGTTTAAAGCAGGAAAAGTCATGATTCCTATGGAATGTGGGTACACTAGAAGGTATGATAAAACAATTTTGGAAAGGGAGGAAGCAAGATGACACTCGTAGACCATCAAGTGGCTGACTTGCCCGGCATTACCTTACATACGGTCGAAACCACTAAATATAAGACCACTTCCTTAATACTCCAGCTAAAGAGCCCGATTGTTGAGGAGGAGGTCACTAAAAGGGCACTGCTGCCTTTTGTTTTGCAGAGTGGAACGGAGAGATTTCCAAGCAGCAAAGAACTTCGTGAAGCTCTGGACAGCCTGTATGGAGCCACACTGGGAGCCGATCTTTCGAAAAAGGGAGAATATCAAGTGATCACCCTGAGAATAGATGTGGCGAATGAAAAGTTTTTATCGGATAATACACCGTTGCTCGACAGGGCGTTTGAACTTTTGTCCGACGTACTTCTTAAGCCGGCAAAACAGGGGAATGCCTTTTTGTCTGAGATCGTACAGAAGGAAAAACGGTCGCTGAAGCAGCAGATCGAATCGATTTACGATGATAAAATGAGGTATGCCAACAAGCGTCTGATCGAGGAGATGTTTGAAGACGAGCCTTATCGTTTTAATGTATATGGAAGCGAAAAGGAAGTTGATGCCATTACTCCGGAAATTTTATACGACTATTATAACAAAGTGATTCAAGAAGACGAGATCCATCTGTACGCTGTTGGAGATGTGTCAAGAGAAGTTCTTAAGGATCTTACGGCAAAGCATTTCGTGTTTCCCAATGCCAAGACGGAGCCGAAGCGGATTTCTGCCACCGGAAAGCGCAGAGTCGATGAGGTTAAGGAGATTTTTGAAGAGCAGGAAGTCCAGCAAGGAAAGCTTCATATGGGATACCGGACATACATTACATACAGTGATCCGGATTACCTTCCTCTCCAAATATTCAACGGTGTTTTTGGCGGCTTCTCACATTCCAAGCTGTTCATGAACGTTCGTGAGAAAGAGAGCCTGGCTTACTATGCTGCTTCTCGTTTTGAGAGCCATAAAGGGATCATTTTTGTCATGTCCGGAATTGAAACCAATAATTATGAAAAAACAGTAAAAATCATCAATGAGCAATTAAAGGAGATCCAGAACGGCAACATAACGGATGCAGAGCTGGATCAGACAAAGGCAATGATCCGCAATCAGATCCTTGAGACAGTCGATGATTCCACCGGATTGGTAGAGGTTCTGTATCATGAGGTGGTCTCGCGCCATAAACGAAGCATCGAGGAATGGCTTGAAGGCATCGAGAATGTGACGAAAGAGCAAGTGGTCGGTGTCTCGAAAAAGATTGAACTTGATACGATCTATTTCTTAAAAGGGAGGGGCGATGAATAATATGGAACAGATTCATTTTAAACAGCTCAAAGAGACCCTTAACTTCAAGACACTTGATAACGGATTGAAAGTATTCGTGCTGGAGAAAAAGGACTTCAATAAAACATACGCTACGTTTACAACGAATTACGGATCTGTAGATAATCATTTCGTTCCTCTCGGAAAGAGTGAACCGGTCAAGGTACCGGACGGCATTGCCCATTTTCTCGAGCACAAACTATTTGAAAAAGAGCATGGAGACGTTTTTCAGGATTTCAGCAAACAGGGAGCATCGGCAAATGCCTTTACCACCTTTAAGCGAACCGCTTATTTGTTTTCCACGACAGGCGATGTTGAGAAGAACTTGACCACATTGATCGATTTCGTTCAGGCGCCGTATTTCACTGAGAAAACGGTCGAAAAAGAAAAGGGAATCATCGGGCAGGAAATTCGAATGTATGATGACAATCCGGACTGGCGCGTATATTTTGGTCTGATTGCCAACATGTATCAAAAGCATCCGGTAGCCATCGATATAGCCGGAACAGTTGAATCGATCGCAAAAATTACGAAAGATGATCTTTATGAATGCTATGATACCTTCTATCATCCGAGCAATATGCTTCTCTTTATTGTAGGGCCGGTGGATGCTGAAAAGATCATGGAGCTTGTCGAGAAGAATCAGGCGGGCAAGGATTATAAAGACAAGCCTCCGATACAGCGTTTTTTTGATGAGGAACCTGCTCAGCCAGGCAAAAGAAAAGAAGTGTTGAATATGCCGGTTCAAACACCGAAGTGCTATATGGGATATAAAGAGAAGCGTCCGGAAAGGGAAGGGAAAGAATTGCTCCTCCGTGAGCTCTCTGTTAATCTGCTGCTCGAAATGATGTTCGGCAAGAGCACAAAAAATTACGAAAAGCTCTATAATGAAGGGCTGATCGATCCTTCTTTTTCGTTTGACTATACAGAAGAACAGGGCTTTGGCTTCTCCATGATCGGAGGGGATACAACCAATCCTGATGCATTTGCTGACACGATCTCACGAATGGTGGAGGAATTTAAAAAGCAAGATTTAAATCAGGACGACCTGGAACGAGCAAGGAAAAAGAAAATCGGCTCGTTTTTGCGGGCGTTGAACTCTCCTGAGTTTATCGCAAATCAGTTCACAAGATATGAATTTAACGGAATGAATCTTTTCGATGTGATTCCTACGTTTGAAGACTTAACCGCTGCACAACTTGAAGAAGCACTGCACGACCACTTCCAGGAGAGCCAGCTGACCATTTGCCAGGTAAAGAAAAAACAGTCATAATGGAGAAAAAAACATCCTTGCCTTGCTGCAGGGATGTTTTTAAGCGGGTGAAAAACAGATGTCAGGATGGGTTTTAGTCACCGGTGCCAGCGGCGGAATTGGTTCGAGCATTTGCCGGACCCTTGCGAAGGCAGGTTTCCACCTTATCATTCATTACAATAGAGGTGTTCAGGAAGCAAAGGACCTTCAGCAGGAGATCTCTGAAGCATTCGGAGTGGAGACATTATTGGTGCAGGCAGATTTATCAGATCCTGCAGGACCAGATCGCTTGCTTTCATCGCTCTTCATGACGGTCGATGCGGTCATCCATAACAGTGCTAGTGCTTATTACGGGCTCCTGGCTGACATGGACAGCGAGACGGTCCAAAACATGATCCAGCTGAACTTAACGAGTCCGATCTTGATCACGAAACAGCTTCTGCCTTCTATGATGAGAAGAGGCAAAGGAAATATTATTGTCATCTCATCTGTCTGGGGTTCAGTAGGAGCTTCGTGTGAAGTCGTATATTCCGCTGTAAAAGGCGGACTGAATACATTCGTTAAAGCGTTAGCCAAAGAAGCAGCCCCTAACCGCATCAGGGTGAACGGCATCGCTCCGGGGGCGGTCAAGACTCGAATGATGGAAAATTTTACAAAGGAAGAATTGGGTATGCTGACCGACGAGATTCCTGAAGGCCGGCTTGCCCGCCCGGAAGAAATAGCCGAAATCGTGTCTTTCCTCTTGTCAGACCGTTCCTCCTACATAAATGGTCATATTATTTCTGCGACAGGCGGCTGGCATAATTGACGGCGAAGGGTGCAGGGGAAATATCCAATCACATGCATAATTCAAGTCCCTTCTTGAAATATTATAGAATGTACCATATTTTAAGGAGGAAAATAAATGTCTGTATTAGATAACTTTGGACAATGGAAGAATTTTCTCTCTGACCGTCTTGAGCATGCTCAAGGACAGGGGATGGAACAGTCAACCGTATCCAATCTTGCTACAGAAATCGGCGGCTATCTTGCTTCCCATGTTGATCCTAAAAACGCGGAAGAAAAAGTGCTTGCCGACCTTTGGAATGTTGCAAGCGATGACGAAAAGCATTCAATTGCCAACATGATGGTTAAATTAGTTCAGAACGACAAGGGACAACAGTAAATAAAAGGATGTTAAGAATTTTTCTTAACATCCTTTTATTTTTTCTTTCATAATAAATTGAAATCAGATATTATTAATTAATGAAGTGCGAAATTACTGATAGAATACAGGAAATAGGAAAGGGAGATGAAGAGTGGGCGAACAGGAATGGTATTTGGAATATGAAATCAATAAAAATCGTCCTGGTCTCCTTGGTGACATATCATCCCTTCTTGGAATGCTGGGCATCAATATTGTGACCATCAATGGCGTTGACAACGAAAGAAGAGGACTGCTTCTCATCGTCGACCGGCAGGAGAAAGTAGACCGCCTTCGCTCTATTTTACAATCGATGGATAATATTACAGTCACGAAATTCCGTAAACCAAAATTACGAGATATTCTCGCTGTCCGTCATGGACGTTACATACAACGGGACGCAGACGATAAAAAAACATTCAGATTTGTAAGAGATGAACTGGGGCTCCTTGTTGACTTTTTAGCCGAGCTGTATAAAGTCGAGGGCCATAAATTGATCGGCATCCGGGGGATGCCAAGGGTAGGGAAGACAGAATCAATCGTAGCATCAAGTGTTTGTGCCAGCAAAAAATGGGTGTTCATATCTTCTACGCTGCTGAAGCAAACGATTCGGACCCAGCTTGCGGACGATGAATACAGTACGGACAACGTCTATATTATTGACGGCATCGTGTCCTCAAGGCGTTCAAACGAAAGGCACTGGCAGCTGGTCCGGGAAATCATGCGCCTTCCATCGGCGAAGGTCATCGAGCATCCAGACGTTTTTGTTCAGCAGACCGAATATACAATGGATGATTTTGATTACATTATTGAACTTAGAAACGAACCGAATGAAGAAATTACATATGAAGTAATAGAGACAGATGTAGGATTTTCCGCATTTGAATAACTTCAATTAGTGGAAGGTGGTAAATTTGACTGAATTAGGAAATTTCTTAAGGGAAAAAAGGGAAGAAAAAGGCCTTTCTCTTGAACAGCTTCAAACGGAAACGAAAATACAAAAACGCTACCTTCAGGCGATTGAAGATGGCCGATACGATATATTGCCGGGTTCCTTCTACGCCAGGGCGTTTATAAAAAATTACAGCGAAACGGTCGGGCTCAATTTTGAAGAAGTGTTTTCACAGTTTGAAAACGATATCCCTAAAGCAGAAAAAGAGCCGACTGAATTTGTACCCCGCTCTGAAAGAAATAAGCAGCCCCTCGACGGGAAGGACTCTGTTATTACCGTGTGGCTTCCTAAAGTGCTGATCATTGCTGTGATTCTTGCCCTTTTGATCAGTGTTTGGGCTTACCTGGCAAACAGGGGAAATGACGGAGCGGATTCCAAGGATGCCAATAAGCCAGCCAGTGTAGAGCTCGACAAGAGCAAGAATGCTGCAAATACAGATAAGAAAAAGGATTCAATTGCGGAAAAACCAGGGAATGATACTCCTAAGAAGCCGGAAGAGCCAAAAAAGAAAGAATTCGCTCTGACAAAGCAGGCTACACAGGGAATCACGACTACATATGAACTAAGTAAAGCAGAGGATTTTAAAATCGCCTTTAAAATGGACGGGCCAGTATACATGGATGTGAAAGCGGACAACAAAATCATGGCCAGCAAAATGTTTAAGAAAGGTGACACTGCCAGCTATGACTTATCAGGCAAAAAAGAAGTAGAACTGAATATTGGCGCCGCCAATTTTGCGAAAATGACGATTAATGGTAAACCGTTCTCTTACCCGATTCCGCCTGTTAAGAGTGGTATTCACCAAAGAATCGTCATAAAAAACACGGCTTCCGGCAAACAATAACAAACGTAAAGTGCCGTGTAATGGTTGTCAAAATTGGAGGAAATAATATGAACTTGCCTAATAAAATTACAATTTCACGAATTTTTCTTATTCCTGTATTCATGATTGTTCTGCTTGCCCCTTTTGATTGGGGACACGTGACCTGGCTGGATGTGGACATCCCGGTCACTCATTTGGCAGCGGCCTTGATTTTCATTGTTGCTTCCTGTACTGACTGGGTAGACGGATATTATGCACGCAAGCTTAACCTCGTCACGAATTTCGGAAAGTTTTTAGACCCTCTGGCGGACAAACTGCTTGTAACCGCTGCATTCGTAGCACTCGTTGAAATCGGCTATGCTCCGGCATGGATGGTCATTATTATTCTGAGCAGGGAGTTTGCGGTGACAGGCATCCGCCTCGTTGCAGCGGCTGAAGGTGCTGTGATCGCAGCAAGCCAGATGGGCAAATTAAAAACTTGGATTCAGATCATCGCCATCTCCGCCCTTTTATTGCATAATATACCATTCGAGTGGATCGGCATTCCGTTCGCTGAGATCAGCCTATGGGCTGCTACGCTCATCACTCTTTATTCAGGGTGGGAATATTTTATTCAAAACAAAGAAGTTATGCTAAAATCAAAATAACAGCATGAACAGGAGAGAAACTCTCCTGTTTTTTTTCATCAAATTAAACAAAAGTTTAACAATATACATATTGGAGGAATACACAAATGAATGCAGAAATCATTGCTGTTGGGAGCGAGCTTTTACTCGGTCAGATTGCAAACACGAATGCTAAATTCATCTCTTCTGAATTGGCAGATCTCGGGATCAATGTCTTCTATCATTCTGTAGTGGGCGATAATCCCCGCCGTCTGGAATCGGTCATCCGCACCGCACAGAGCCGTTCAGACCTCCTTATCTTTACCGGCGGGCTTGGACCGACGAAAGACGACCTTACCAAAGAAACCATCGCCTCCGTTCTGGGAAGGGCCCTTGTCTATGATCAGGAGGCAATGGACCATATTGAGATGTATTTCAAAAGAACGGGCAGGGCTATGACGGAGAACAATAGAAAACAGGCGCTTGTTCTAGAAGGCTGTGAAGTTTTGCCGAACAGACACGGAATGGCTCCAGGCATGGCTCTGAATACAGACGGCCTCACCTATATTCTGCTTCCTGGACCTCCGAAAGAGATGCAGCCGATGTTCACCCATTTTGCGGCACCCTATCTTTCAGGCAGACTGCCGGGCAAGGAACCAATCGTATCCCGTGTTCTTCGGTTCTTTGGAATAGGTGAATCGCTCCTTGAGGCTACACTGGAGGATATTATTGATGAGCAGAGTAATCCCACCGTGGCCCCTCTTGCCGGAAATCATGAGGTGACACTCAGGCTCTCCGCAAAATTTAAGGATGTTAAGACTGCTGAGGAGCAGCTTGATGTGCTGGAAGGTAAAATCCGTGAGCGAGTAGGAAAATATTTGTATGGCTACGGTGATGATACGCTGCATAAAGCAGCTGCTGAAGTGCTGAAAGAGAGGAAGCTGTCCGTTTCTTCTGCTGAGAGCCTTACTGGCGGATGGTTTGGAAAACAGTTGACCGACCTGCCGGGAAGCTCTGAAATATTTAAAGGTTCTGTTGTTTGCTATACCAATGAGATAAAAGAACAGATTCTGGGTGTTTCTCATGAAGTGCTTTCATCCGAGGGTGCTGTAAGTGAGGGTTGTGCGAAACAGATGGCTGAAAATGTGCGCAGGCTGACTGGAAGCAACATCGGCATCAGCTTTACAGGGGTAGCCGGGCCTGGGCCGAGTGAAAACAAGGACGCCGGCACCGTTTATATCGGGCTGGCCGATTCCTCAGGCACAGAGGTCTTTCCTCTTTCACTATCGGGGTCAAGGACATCAGTCAGGGAGAGGTCCGTCTTGTATGGAATGTTCTACTTGTTGTCAAAGGTCAAAAAAGGACAATAAAAAAACGAATAAATGTTCGCAAAAAGATTGGCAAACAGTAAAAAAAGAAGTAAAATAGAGCTATAGGAAACGACATCATAATGTACTTACATGTGCAATGATATAAATTTGAGGAGTGATTACATGAGCGACCGCAAAGCGGCATTGGAAATGGCCTTGCGCCAGATTGAAAAGCAATTCGGAAAAGGATCCATCATGAAACTTGGCGAGCAGGCTGAACAGAGAGTTTCAACGATCTCCAGCGGCTCCCTTGCACTTGATATCGCACTTGGCGTAGGCGGATATCCAAGAGGGCGTATCATCGAAGTATACGGGCCTGAATCATCAGGTAAGACGACAGTGGCTCTGCATGCGATTGCAGAAGTGCAGAAGAACGGCGGACAAGCTGCATTCATTGATGCAGAGCATGCGCTCGATCCTGTTTATGCCCAAAAGCTTGGCGTAAACATTGATGAGCTCCTTTTATCTCAGCCGGATACAGGCGAACAGGCTCTTGAGATCGCTGAAGCCCTCGTCCGAAGCGGTGCAGTGGATATTCTGATCATTGACTCCGTGGCGGCTCTGGTTCCTAAAGCAGAAATTGAAGGAGAGATGGGGGACTCCCACGTAGGCCTTCAGGCAAGGCTGATGTCCCAAGCGTTAAGAAAACTTTCCGGAGCGATCAGCAAATCAAAAACCATCGCAGTCTTCATTAACCAGATCCGTGAAAAAGTCGGTGTTATGTTCGGGAACCCCGAAACTACCCCGGGTGGACGTGCCTTAAAATTCTATTCTTCTGTCCGTCTGGAAGTCCGCCGTGCTGAAACCTTGAAACAGGGCACGGATATGGTAGGTAATAAAACAAGAATCAAAGTTGTGAAAAATAAAGTGGCTCCTCCTTTCAAACAAGCTGAAGTAGACATCATGTATGGCGAAGGAATCTCCCGGGAAGGGGAAATCCTTGATATCGGCTCTGACATTGACATCGTTCAAAAAAGCGGTGCCTGGTATTCCTTTGAAGGAGACCGCCTTGGCCAGGGCAGAGAGAATTCCAAACAATTCCTGAAAGAAAACGAGGAAGTGGCAGAGGAGATCATTACTCAAATAAGAAACTATTATCGCCTCGGTGAAGAAGTCAATGCTCCGGATCCTGCACAACAGGAAGAAGAGTTTGAATTAACCGAATAGCATCTTAAACCGTACATAGAAATTATGTACGGTTTTTTTGGGGGATAAAAAAGATTTCCTTCATCCGCGTCTACCAAGCCGATGGAAGCGGTTTTCCCGCTGATCCTGAAGAAAAGAGAAAACAGGAGCCAAGGCGGCTGTACGGTCTCGTTGTAGGAATGATTTCCTTTGATTGGATATAAATAAAACTTGCCAATTTTGAAAGTAAGATTTATCATAGATAATTTGACATCTCTTGACATAACGTGCTGTCCTTTATAAAATGGAGATATACTTTGATTTCATCTGAAATTAAAAGATATAACCTGAAATGAGAATGGCATGACTTGTGCACAACACTTTGTTACACGAATGATGCTTATGACCCAGTAAAAAAAGTAGATAGCAAGAGGAGGTGGAAACATGGAAAACATGATTGTCTTCATCTCCAGTTTGCTTGTCTCAGCAGGTGTCGGTGCAGTTGTCGGATATCTTGTTAGGAAAAAAATCGCCGAAGCTAAAATTTCGAGCGCGGAAAATGCTGCTGCTCAAATCGTTGAAGAAGCTAAGCGAGATGGTGAAGCGAGCAAGAAGGAAGCGCTGCTTGAAGCCAAGGATGAAATCCATAAGCTAAGAACAGAAGCAGAGCGCGACATTCGTGAACGCAGAAATGAGCTTCAGAGACAAGAACAACGATTGGTACAAAAAGAAGAGATTCTAGACAGGAAAAGTGAAACTCTTGATAAAAAAGAGGAATCATTGGAGAAACGTGAGGAATCTCTCACCAAAAAACAACGACAAATTGAAGAGATTGAAAGCAAAGTGGAGGAGCTGCTCCGAGAGCAGCAAAGGGAATTGGAACGCATATCCGGCTTTACGCGTGAAGAAGCTAAGCTGATCATCATGAGCGAAGTGGAAAACGAAGTTTCACATGAAATGGCTATGATGGTAAAGGATATGGAAAATCGCGCCAAGGAAGAAGCGGATAAGAAAGCAAAAGAAATTCTTTCTCTCGCTATTCAGCGTTGCGCGGCTGACCACGTTGCTGAAACGACAGTTTCTGTAGTGAATTTGCCAAATGATGAGATGAAGGGCCGGATTATCGGACGTGAAGGACGAAATATCCGTACGCTTGAAACGCTTACAGGTATTGATTTGATCATTGATGATACGCCTGAGGCCGTTATACTTTCTGGTTTTGATCCGATCCGACGGGAAATCGCCCGCATGGCGCTTGATAAGCTCGTTCAGGACGGCAGGATTCATCCAGCTAGAATCGAAGAGATGGTTGAAAAATCTCGCCGTGAAGTGGACGAATATATCAGAGAGGTCGGTGAACAGACTACTTTTGAAGTAGGAGTTCATGGGCTGCATCCAGATTTGATCAAAATTCTGGGGCGCTTAAAGTATCGTACAAGCTATGGACAGAATGTATTGAAGCATTCGATGGAAGTAGCGTACCTCGCAGGCTTGATGGCAGCAGAAATTGGAGAAGATGTTCATTTAGCCCGCCGTGCCGGATTGCTTCATGACATCGGGAAAGCGATCGACCATGAAGTCGAAGGCAGCCACGTCGATATCGGAGTGGAATTGGCAACCAAGTATAAGGAACATCCGGTCGTGATCAATTCAATTGCCTCCCATCACGGAGATACCGAACCAACTTCAATTATCGCTACTCTTGTTGCTGCCGCAGATGCGTTATCTGCAGCAAGGCCGGGAGCGAGACGTGAAACACTGGAAACGTATATCCGACGGCTGGAAAAACTCGAAGAGATTTCTGAGTCGTTTGACGGTGTGGAAAAATCTTTTGCCATCCAGGCAGGTAGAGAGATCCGGATCATGGTTAAACCAGATTTGATTGATGATTTAGCTTCTTACCGTTTAGCGCGGGATATTACGAAGAAAATTGAAAGTGAACTGGATTACCCAGGACATATTAAAGTAACAGTCATTCGGGAAACAAGAGCTGTTGAGTACGCAAAATAAAGTGGTGTATACCACTTTATTTTGTTTTTATACAGAATGTAGTAAAAAGGAGTTCTTCATGAAGATTTTATTTGTAGGGGACGTCGTCGGTTCTCCAGGAAGAAAAATGATCGATACCTATTTGCCCAAGTTAAAACGCAAATATCAGCCGCTTGTTACCATTGTGAACGGAGAGAACGCTGCGCATGGCAGAGGAATTACCGGAAAGATCGTAAAAGGAATTTTTGAAGCCGGAGCACAGGCAATCACACTTGGAAATCACGCATGGGACAATAGGGAAATTTTTGAAATCATCGATAGCACCCCCCAATTGGTAAGGCCGGCAAACTTTCCGGCTGGAACGCCAGGCAGCGGATCAGCGATCTTAAAGATGAATCAACTGGAAATCGGCATTATCAATTTACAGGGCCGAACATTTCTTCCGCCCCTGGACTGCCCTTTTGAAAAAGCTGAACAGCTGGTAGAAGAGATGCGTAAGAGGACGCCGGTCATCTTTGTCGATTTTCATGCCGAAGCAACCAGTGAAAAGCAGGCGATGGGCTGGTTCCTTGACGGCAAAGTTACAGCCGTTGTCGGTACACACACCCATGTACAGACTGCAGATCAGCGAATCCTGCCACAAGGGACCGCATACTTGACGGATGTTGGCATGACAGGTCCGTATGACGGGATATTAGGGATGGATCGTGAAGCGGTATTAAAAAAGTTTCTTACCAGTTTACCGGTAAGGTTTGAAGTTTCTTCCGGGAGGGAACAGTTAAGTGGCGTCTTAATAGAGTGTGATCCTGCAACTGGAAAAGCCAAAAGTATCAAGACCATTTTGATTAACGACGACCACCCGTTTTTTGAATAAAATACATTTTGGTTTCACATTTTATGGCTTGCCGGGCTTCATATGTAAACTTTTCCATACTGCAGGAATACGGGCTCTTACCAATGAATATAGTAAAATGGGTATCATATCTCTAAGGAGGTACAAATTAATGGAAATATTAAAAGTTTCAGCAAAATCCAACCCTAATTCTGTAGCTGGTGCACTCGCCGGAGTTCTTCGTGAAAGAGGAGGAGCTGAAATTCAAGCTATTGGGGCGGGTGCATTAAACCAAGCCGTTAAGGCAGTAGCAATCGCACGAGGATTTGTAGCGCCTAGCGGAGTTGACCTCATTTGTATTCCTGCGTTCACTGATATTTTAATTGATGGAGAAGAAAGAACGGCGATCAAGCTGATTGTTGAACCTCGTTAAGTTAAAGACTATAAGCTGCCTGTTTGCCTGATTTTAGCGCAAACAGGTTTTTTCATGCAAAAATGTGAAGTGAAATCGATGTGAAACCCGGCGGTTGTGCCTAATAATTTTAATGGAATACTTGCTTTTTTGCTTAGTTAGGTCTAGAATTGTAAACGTTTAGTACATATTTTTTAACAAACAGCTTTGGTGATCAGCGCGCTTATTTTCTATTGGAAAATAGCGTATTTTTATACATAAAGCTGTCGGTGAGTATACAGAATGAAAAGCATAGAAGGGGTGGAGTTCATGGTGGATCAACTTTCCTGGAAAGTTGGCGGACAGCAAGGGGAAGGGATAGACAGTACCGGAGAAATTTTTGCAATGGCCTTAAATCGTCTTGGATACTATCTCTACAGTTATCGGCATTTTTCTTCCCGTATTAAAGGCGGACATACAAATAATAAAATTCGTGTCAGCACAAAACAAACAAGGTCGATTTCGGACGATCTTGATATCTTAATCGCATTTGATCAGGAAACGATCGATGTGAATGTTCATGAGATGCGTGACGGAGGTGTCGTCATCGGCGACGCAAAGTTCAATCCAGTCGTTCCGGAAGGCTCTAATGTAAGGCTCTTTTCAGTTCCCTTCACGGAAATAGCGAATGAGCTCGGCACATCCTTAATGAAGAACATGGTGGCTATCGGAGCTACCAGTGCGGTGCTTGATCTGCCTGCTGAATCGTACATAGAAGTGGTAGAAGAAATCTTTTCAAGAAAAGGCGCCAAAGTTGTTGAAAAGAATATGGATGCGATTCGCAAAGGCGCTGAGTTCTTTAATGAGGCAGCAGGCGGACCGATCGAAGGGTTCCAGCTGGAAAAAGCAGATGGAAAAAAACGCATGTTTATGATCGGCAATGATGCCATCGCTCTCGGATTCGTTGCAGGCGGCGTACGTTTTATGGCTGCTTATCCGATTACTCCGGCTTCAGAGATCATGGAGTACCTTATTAAGAAACTTCCGCAGTTCGGCGGAACAGTAATTCAAACAGAGGATGAAATTGCGGCGTGTACGATGGCGATCGGCGCTAACTATGCGGGTGTTCGTACCATCACTTCTTCTGCGGGTCCTGGTTTATCCCTCATGATGGAATCCATCGGCCTAGCAGGAATGACGGAAACACCGCTCGTTGTTGTTGATACGCAGCGCGGGGGTCCGAGCACAGGGCTTCCGACCAAGCAGGAACAATCGGATTTGATGGCCATGATCTATGGTACGCATGGTGAGATACCAAAGGTTGTCATGGCGCCAAGCACTGCGGAAGAAGCGTTCTATGACGCAGTTGAAGCATTGAATATCGCAGAGGAGTACCAATGTCCGGTCATCCTGCTGACAGATCTTCAGCTGTCTCTAGGAAAGCAGTCCGTTGAGCCCCTGGATTTCAGTAAGGTGGAAATCCGCCGCGGCACTCTTGATTTGAACGCCGAGATTCCTGAAGAGGAAGGCGGTTATTATAAACGGTATGAGCTGACAGAGTCCGGTATATCCCCTCGCGTCATCCCAGGAATGAAGAACGGAATTCATCACGTGACAGGTGTCGAGCATGATGAAACAGGCAAACCGTCTGAAGTGGCTGGCAACCGTTTGAAGCAGATGGATAAGCGCCTTAGAAAATTGAAGAATTTAAAGTTCAACACTCCGGTCGTAAAATATACCCCGAATGAAGAGGCTGATCTTCTCCTTGTCGGATTCAACTCAACAAGAGGCGTGATTGAAGAAGTCATTCCTCGTTTGGAGGCAGAAGGAATTAAAGTGAACCATGCGCATCTTCGTTTGATCCATCCTTTCCCGCTTGAAGAGATGAAACCTTTAATCGACTCAGCGAAGAGAGTAGCCGTCATCGAGAATAATGCGACTGGCCAGCTGGCCAATATCCTTAAGATGAACCTTGGTTCTCATCAAAAGATCGAAAGTATCTTAAAATATGACGGAAATCCATTTCTTCCTTCTGAAATTTTCAATAAATGCAAGGAGCTGGTTTAAATGGCGACGTTTAAAGACTTCAGAAACTCAGTAAAACCGAACTGGTGCCCTGGCTGCGGCGACTTTTCCGTGCAGGCATCCATACAGCGGGCGGCAGCGAACGTCGGCCTTGAACCGAACGACCTGGCAGTAATCTCGGGGATCGGCTGTTCGGGCCGGATCTCAGGCTATATTAAATCCTACGGTTTCCACGGCATTCACGGACGTGTTCTTCCCATCGCACAAGGAGTAAAGATGGCCAACCGTGATCTCACAGTCATTGCCTCCGGAGGGGACGGTGACGGATTTGCAATCGGAATGGGGCATACCGTTCATGCCATCCGCAGAAATATTGATGTCACCTACATCGTTATGGATAACCAAATTTACGGGTTGACGAAAGGGCAGACCTCACCGCGTTCTGCTGAAGGATTTAAAACGAAGAGTACGCCTGAAGGCTCTGTTGAGTCTGCCATTGGTATCATGGAGCTTGCTCTTACAGCAGGTGCGACGTTCGTGGCTCAAAGCTTTTCAAGTGACTTAAAAGAACTGACAGCAATCATTCAAAAAGGGATTGAACATAAAGGCTTCTCGTTGATTAATGTGTTCTCTCCTTGTGTCACCTACAATAAAGTAAACACGTACGACTGGTTCAAAGAACATCTTACGAGTCTTGATACCATTGAAGGCTACGATTCTTCTAACCGTATGATGGCAATGCAGACCTTGATGGAGCACGACGGCCTCGTCAAAGGCATCATCTACCAGAATAAAGAGAAGCCTTCCTATCAAGATCTAGCCCATGGATACAGCAAAGATGCATTATCCAAAGCCGACCTTAAGATGGATGAAGAGAAATTCAACGGCTTACTGGCCGAGTTTATGTAATAAAAAGAGAAGCGCAAGCGCCCTTCATAGGGCCCGACAAGCGCTTACAACCTGATTTTTCAAGAAAAAGGCATCCTGGAACATTTGTTTCAGGATGCCTTTTTGGGATTTCGCAATGCGAGCTCCAGTTTTTTGTTTCTCACGATGGAGATCATATTGATGAGCAAGAAGATCATTGTAATATAAAAGATGTCTTTGATGTTGTATGAAGCAGCAACAAAGGTACCAAGCAAAGGGCCCAGAAGATTTCCCAAAAAACGGGCCGAAGAACTGATGCCAAAAGCAGTTGCCTGCAGGTTGGAAGGAGCCAGTTTTTTTACGAGAACATTCAACGAAGGAATCATTCCGCCAATGAACAGACCGAGTAGAGATCTGCCTGCCAACAAGATGTGAACATCGGTTGCCAGTACTTGCGGCAGAAAGGCAAGAGCGGCCATCGTTAACGAGAGGATCAGAACCTTCCGCTGGCCATAGCGGTCGCCGATTCGCCCTAAGATCGGGGATCCGATCAAATTGGCAATACCGGTTACAGCACTGACCAGCCCCACGATTAGTGTCAAATGGTTTCCGTGGTAGATGGTTCTCGTATAGAGAGTGATAATCGGCTGGATGCTCATCATGGCCATCTGGGTGATCGCTGCTGCAATGAATACCGGATAAAGAGGTTTCAGCTCTTTCCATTCGTTTTTCTGCTTTTTCTTTCTTTCTTTTTTTACTGGGAGATCTTCTTTAATGAAGAATAAAACGACGAGTCCTGCGATGAGGATCAGTCCTCCGGTGATGAAAAAGACACCTTCAAATCCAAACAACTCAGACAGGAAGCCTCCAATCAAAGGTCCGATCAGTGTCCCGACAATCTGCCCCGTCTGCAGGGTTCCAAGGGATCTTCCTGCATCTTTGTCTGGTGTAACTGAAGCCTGAAGGGAAATCGACATGGAGATGAATCCGGAGAACAAACCGTTGACCAAACGCAGGACGAGAAGCTGCTCAGGGCCGGTGACGAGCCCCATTAAGGCTGTGACGGTGCCCATGCCAACCGCAGACCGGATAAGCATGACCTTTCTGCCATAACGGTCGGCGAGCGAGCCCCAGAGCGGCTGAAATAAAAAAGAAGTGATAAACTGGGCAGAAAAGATCCATCCTGTCCAATGTTCAACACTCTGTATATTTGTAACTCCTAATTTTTCAATATAGAGGGGCAAGAAGGGGATGATCAGACTCATTCCTGCGGCGATAAGAAAATTAGCCGGCCAAAGAATCCAAAGGGATCGTTTCCAGTACATAGCAGCATCATCTCTTTCATATACAGTTTATCTGATTTCTATTGTACTACCATTATTTAATAAAGTGAAATTTAAGGTACATTAACTATTCGTGACCGCCTGCTTCTGCATGCAGTCCAAACATTCCTTTTACTATCGAAGTCTGTTATAATATTGAAGTTATGAGAAAAATCAACCTCTAGAGTTTCGCTGTTTGCAAGGGAGGAAATTGCAATGAATCCAAAGGGAACCAATCCTGTAAAAGATAAAAAGAAAACCGCTAAGGACTACGCGAGCTATTTTCAGACAACCTATCAGCCGCCTTCCTTAAAGGACGCTAAAAAGCGCGGTAAAGAAGAAATTAAAATTGTAAAAGATTTTGTGATTGAGGAAGAATTAAGAACGATCGGAAAAGGAAAAAAGTTTTATATCAGAACGTATGGCTGCCAGATGAACGAGCATGATACAGAAATCATGGCTGGAATTCTCGGTGATATGGGTTATGATCCGACAACAGATATGATGGAGGCCGATCTGATCTTGCTCAATACTTGTGCGATCAGGGAAAACGCCGAGAATAAGGTGTTCGGCGAACTAGGTCATCTTAAACCGCTGAAGGTGGATAAGCCTGACCTGTTGATCGGTGTATGCGGCTGCATGTCGCAAGAAGAATCGGTAGTTAACAAACTGCTGAAAACGTATCAACAGGTAGATATGATCTTTGGTACCCATAACATCCACAGACTTCCGCAAATTGTGAAAGAAGCCTATCTTTCAAAAGAAAGAGTCGTTGAAGTTTGGTCCAAAGAAGGAGATATCGTTGAGAACCTGCCCCGGGTGCGAAAAGGCAACATTCAGGGATGGGTCAACATCATGTACGGCTGCGATAAGTTTTGCACCTATTGTATCGTTCCTTATACACGAGGCAAGGAAAGGAGCCGCCGTCCGGAAGATATTATAGAAGAAGTGCGGCACTTAGCCAGGAATGGCTATCAGGAAGTAACGCTACTGGGCCAGAACGTGAACGCTTACGGAAAAGACTTTGAAGATATGACGTACGGTCTTGGAGACCTGATGGATGAGATCCGCAAGATCGATATTCCAAGAATCCGCTTTACGACAAGCCATCCGCGTGACTTTGATGACCATCTCATCGAAGTCCTGGCCAAAGGCGGAAACCTGGTCGAACATATTCATCTTCCCGTACAGCACGGAAACAGTGAGATACTTAAGCTCATGGCCAGAAAGTACTCACGTGAACACTATTTGGAACTCGTAGGGAAGATAAAGAAGGCCATCCCGAATGCAGCCTTGACGACCGATATCATCGTCGGTTTCCCGAATGAGACCGAAGAACAGTTTGAGGAAACACTGTCATTGGTAAAAGAGGTTGAATACGATGCAGCCTATACCTTCATTTATTCACCAAGGGAAGGGACGCCAGCGGCGAAAATGGCGGACAACGTGCCTATGGAAGTCAAAAAAGAGAGACTTCAGCGTTTGAATTCGGTGCTAAACGATATTTCGCTGCGCAAGAACCAAGCCTACCTGGATACGGTTGTTGAAGTCCTCGTTGAAGGGGAAAGCAAGAAGAATCCTGACGTATTGTCAGGCCATACTGCATCAAATAAAGTAGTTAACTTTAAAGGGCCGAAGCACCTCATCGGCAAGATTGTAAAAGTGCATATCAACGATGCGAAAACATGGACATTAAGCGGGGATCTACTAGAAGAAAAGGCGGGAGTGTTAGAGGGATGACCTATACAAAAAGTGATATCTTGGAAAAGGCGAAAGAACTGGCAGAAATGATCGCACAAACAGAAGAAGTTGATTTTTTTAAACGGGCAGAACAGCAGATCAACGAAAACGGCACGGTATCCTTTATGATCGCCCAGATCAAAAAGCTGCAGAAGGAAGCAGTCAACCTTCAGCATTACGGTAAGCACGAAGCCCATAAGGAAGTAGAAGAAACCATCGATAATCTGATGAAGGAAGTGGACAGCATCCCGGTTGTTCAGCAGTTTAAGCAATCACAAGCGGATGTGAACGATATCTTGCAGATGGTGTCCCACACCATTTCCAACACAGTTACCGATGAGATCATCGAGTCAACAGGCGGCGATCTTTTAAAAGGTACTACGGGCTCAGCGGAAAGTTGTTCCACTGGAAATTGCGGCTGCCACTAATACGAAGACCAGGAGAATCTTGCATTCTCCTGGTCTTTTTAAATTTCACGTACCGTATTTTAAGAATAAAATATTTTCAAAATTAGGTCACCATCTGGGCATTTTACATAAACTGTATTAACGACATCATAAAAAAGTTTTTTAGCACACTAGTCATTTGCCCTGCATAGGATGAAATGAAGATTGGAAGAGGAGGGATTAAGTCTATGTCAAACATAGATCAAGATCTGAATTACAGAGAGATTATTTGCAAAGCAGTATGCGGCAAGGGGCGGAAATTCTCTCAGTCAACACATACGATCACTCCAAGCCATAGACCTACGAGTATCCTTGGAAGCTGGATCATCAATCATTCATATAAGGCTTCCAGGTGCAGTGATGACACGGTTGAAGTGGAAGGCAATTATGATATTAGCATCTGGTATGCATACAACAATAACACAAAGACCGAAGTTGTTACCGAAACAGTAGGCTACAAGGATTCGATCGTACTTAGTACACGAGATGAGCATGCGACAGGAAAAGATCTAGAAGTTTCCGCAAGGTGCATTCAGGCACCAAACACCTTGGAAGCAACAATCTCACCGAATGGGGGGCGTGTGGTCATTCAATGTGAACGCGAATTCACATGCGATGTGATCGGTGAAACTAAAGTCTGCGTATATGTGAATCCTGACGGTGCGCTTGATGATTGGGAAGAAAAAGACTGGGATTACGGGCTCGACGATCAGGATGTTGATGATATTGATCAATTCTTCATGGGTGAGCTGGATGAATAACGAAACAAGGAAGAAGATGCCTTCTTCCTTGCTTTTTTATGTTCAGAGGTTCTGTTTTCTTTAATCCAAATCAACATCCTATGCTATAATGAACTATTGAAAATAGAACTTAGAAGTTAGGTGAAAGCATGGCACAATACACACCAATGATTCAGCAATATTTAAAAATAAAATCGTCTCACCGTGACGCCTTTTTATTTTTCAGGCTCGGTGATTTTTATGAAATGTTTTTTGAGGATGCGACAAGAGCATCCCAGCTGCTTGAAATTACATTGACGAGCAGGGAAGGTGGAACCTCCGAACGCATACCGATGTGCGGGGTCCCTCACCATTCTGCTGCCAATTATATTAAACAGCTCGTGGAATCTGGCCACAAAGTCGCGATCTGTGAACAAGTGGAGGATCCAAAGTCGGCAAAAGGGGTCGTGAAAAGGGAAGTCATTCAGATCATTACCCCGGGAACCGTGATGGACCAAAACCTGTTAAAAGAAACCGAAAATAATTTTATTGCAGCTGTTTCCTGCAAAGATGAACAATACAGCATCGTGCTCAATGACCTTTCCACGGGTGAATTAAAAGGATATTTGTATAAAGGTGATACCTCTATGCTTATGAGTGAGCTTCAGGCGATGCATGTGAGAGAAGCCATCATGTCTTCTGAACTCTATGATCAAATCGCCGAAACTCTTCGATTGCGGTATCAGATCGTCAGCTCCATTCAGGACCTGAGTGAGGTACCCGATCCTTTTCGCCGCTTAGTACAGAAGAACGAAAAAGAACTGATGAAAGAAGCGTGCGGCCGGCTCTTTCACTATTTGCTGCATACACAAAAGCGTGCGTTGGAACATCTGCAGCCTCTAAGCATGCAGCATCTTAATGAATATATGAAACTGGACAGCTTTTCCAGGCGCAATTTGGAGCTGGTTGAAACGAACCGTTCAAAAGGAAAAAAGGGATCGCTTCTATGGCTGCTTGACCGTACGGTTACCGGGATGGGAAGCAGGAGACTGAAGCAATGGATCGAACAACCCCTGCTCGTTCCTGATCTTATTCAGCAACGGCTGGATGTGGTGGAAGAACTCATTCAGGAGTTTTTTGTCCGTGAAGAGCTACGTGATAAACTCAAACGGGTATATGACCTAGAGAGGCTTGCGGGGAAAGTATCGTTTGGCAATATTACAGCGCGTGACCTCATTCAGTTGAAACAAACGCTGGGCAGCGTTCCAGGCATTAAGCAGACGCTCTTACAATTGTCCAATCCATACAGCAGAGGATTGGCGGAACAGATGGACAGCCATGAAGAGCTGTACAACTATCTTGAATCTTCTCTGCATGACGATCCTCCATTATCATTAAAAGAGGGCGGATTGATCAAAGACGGCTATCATAAAGAGCTGGATACATACAGGGATGCCAGTGTAAATGGAAAAGCATGGATCGCCTCTCTCGAACAGAGGGAGAGAAGCGAAACCGGCATCAAATCACTCAAAATCGGCTATAACCGGATATTTGGCTATTTTATAGAAGTGACTCGTTCAAACCTGTCTCTCATTCCAGAAGGGCGATATGAAAGAAAACAAACACTTGCGAATGCTGAGCGGTTTGTAACTCCGGATCTTAAAGAGAAGGAGAGACTGATCCTTGAAGCGGAAGAGAAGATGGTCTCATTGGAGTACGAACTCTTCCTGCAAGTGAGAGAACATGTGAAAAGCTATATCCAATCTCTGCAGCTGCTGGCGAAGCAGTTGAGTGAGATCGATGTATTGCAGGCGTTTGCTGCGGTCAGCGAAGAACAAAGATATGTAAAGCCTCTCATCTCTTCGACTAACTCCGTGTCCATTTCCAACGGGCGGCATCCTGTAGTGGAGAAGGTGATGGATGCTCAGGAATATGTACCGAATGATATCTATTTGAACGATGACCGTTCGATGCTCTTGATTACAGGGCCGAACATGGCCGGTAAGAGCACTTACATGAGACAGCTTGCGCTTACTGCTGTCATGTTGCAGATCGGCTGTTTCGTGCCAGCGGATCACGCGGAGCTGCCGCTGTTTGACCAGATCTTTACAAGGATTGGCGCAGCCGATGACCTTGTTGGCGGGCAGAGTACATTTATGGTGGAGATGCTTGAAACAAGATACGCTTTAAGTAAAGCGACCAGCCAAAGTTTAATTCTGCTCGATGAGATCGGAAGGGGAACATCCACGTATGACGGGATGGCGCTTGCCCAATCCATTGTAGAATTCATCCATGACCATATCGGCGCTAAGACCCTCTTCTCTACGCACTATCATGAGTTAACGGTCCTTGAAAAGCAGCTCAGATCGCTGAAGAATGTTTATGTATCAGCGGTCGAAGAACAAGGGAGGCTCGTCTTTCTACATAAAGTGATCGACGGACAGGCTGACAAGAGCTTTGGAATCCATGTTGCACAGCTGGCAGAGCTGCCTTCGGCTGTAATCGAGAGGGCAAAATCTATTTTAGAAGATTTTGAGTCGGACGACCGTTCTCAAAAAAAAGCACAGATTGAGCCTGACACCCAACTAAGCTTGTTTATGGAAGAAAACGATACAGAGAAATTATCGAAAAAGAAACAAGAGAAATCAGAAGTGGAAGAGTTTCTAAGGACGATGAACCTTCTGGAAATGACACCGCTTGATGCGATGACCACATTGTTCAATCTGCAAAAGAAAGTGAAATAAAAGGAGACGATCAAGTGGGAAAGATAATCCAACTGGACGATCACCTATCCAATAAGATCGCCGCTGGCGAGGTAGTCGAACGGCCGGCATCTGTCGTAAAAGAGCTGGTTGAAAATTCTATTGATGCCCATTCCAGCCGTATTGAAATCGAGCTGGAAGAAGGGGGTCTGTCCCTGATCCGGATCATTGATAATGGGGATGGGATCGAACCTGAAGATTGTGAATTGGCATTCAGCCGCCATGCGACCAGTAAAATAAAAGAGGAACAAGATCTATTTCAAATCCGGACGATGGGTTTCCGGGGAGAGGCGCTTCCTTCGATCGCTTCGGTTTCTCAGATGGAAATGAAAACCGGTACGGGCACAGGTGCAGGAACGGCATTGTCCATCATGAACGGGCAGATTCAATCCGTATCTTCGACCAATGCAAGAAAAGGAACGGATATTACCGTCCGCCACTTGTTTTATAATACACCTGCAAGATTGAAGCATATGAAAACGATCAATACCGAACTGGGAAATATTTCTGACGTTATTAACAGGCTGGCGCTGGGCCATCCGGAGATTTCGTTCCGGCTCAGGCACAACGGACGGGATCTATTGAACACGAATGGAAGCGGCAACGTGCTGAACGTAATTGCGGCTGTATACGGGATGAATGTGGCAAGAAATATGGTTCCTGTGTCCGCGCGGTCTCTTGATTATGAAATCGAAGGCTATATTGCAAAACCGGAGATCACGAGAGCTTCTAGAACTTATGTGTCATTGTTCATGAACGGAAGGTATATCAGGAACTACGCCGTCCAGCGAGCTGTTCAGCAGGCATACCATACACTCCTTCCCATCGGCAGATATCCGCTTGTGGTCCTTTCGATCACGATGGATCCTTCCATTATCGACGTCAATGTTCATCCTTCCAAACTTGAAGCGAGGCTGAGCAAGGAACCGGAACTCAATTCATTGGTGGAGGAAGAAGTGAGAAAGGTGCTGCGCAAGCTGAGATTGATTCCTGAACCTTCCTCTTCATTAACAGTTAGTAAACCTGAGAAGGATCTGTCAGAACAGCATAGTTTTACGTTTGAACACGAGATAAAGCCATCGGCCCGAACAGAAAAAGAAGCAGATCAACCTTTGTTTACTGAGCATGTTAGGAATGAGGAAGAAAAATTTCCCGAAGAAGTAAAAGAGGTTCAGCAGCTCACGGAGGAAGATTCTTTTTCTTACGTTCCTAACCAAGTTCCTGAACAACAGGAACCCGCAGAAAGTGAGAATATGAGCAAGATTCCGGCCATGTATCCGATCGGCCAGATGCATGGAACGTATATCATCGCCCAAAATGAAGAAGGCATGTATCTCATCGATCAGCATGCGGCACAGGAAAGGATCAAATACGAGTTCTTCAGGGAAAAAGTAGGACAAGTAGCTTCAGAGCTGCAGGAGCTCATCGTTCCGCTTACGTTTCAGTTTACCAATAAAGAAGCCCTTATTATTAATGATCACCTGGAGGTCCTTGAGAAGGTGGGAGTTTTCCTCGAACCTTTCGGCCGGTCAACCTATATCGTAAAAGCCCATCCTCAATGGTTTCCTGCAGGATTTGAGAAAGAAAGCATTGAAGAGATCATCGATCAGGTGTTAAATGACAAACAGGCTGATATAAAAAAGCTGAGAGAAAAAGCTGCCATTATGATGTCGTGCAAGGGTTCGATTAAAGCGAACCATCATTTGCGAAACGATGAGATCTTCATGCTGTTAGAAACACTAAGAAAAAGCGAAGATCCTTATACCTGCCCCCATGGCAGGCCGATCATCATCCATTTTTCCACGTATGAGATGGAAAAGATGTTTAAGAGAGTCATGTAATGAAAAAAAACGCTGCCTTTAAGTAGGCTCGTTTTTTTTTGGCCATGTTTGGATTTTTCACTTCGTTCGCGTTATGATAATGATATCAATAGAAAAAAAGAAACGCTGTGATAGGAGTTTTTATGAAAGAACGGTTGATTGTGATTGTCGGTCCGACGGCTGTCGGCAAAACGAAAACAGGAATAGAACTTGCCAAAGCGCTCGATGGTGAGATCATTAATGGTGACTCCATGCAGATCTATCGAGGCATGGACATAGGTACGGCGAAAATTACTAAAGAAGAAATGGAAGGTATTCCGCATCACCTGATCGATATTAAAGAACCTTGTGATTCATTTTCTGCCGCTGAGTTTCAGGTGCTGGCCAGAAAAAGCATATCTGAGATCAACCAGCGGGGAAAAGTACCGATCATCGTGGGAGGCACCGGTTTATACATACGATCGGTCACACACCAGTACGAATTCTCAGCAGCCCCCCAAGATGAGAGCTACCGCAAAAGACTTGAAGAGCTTGCAAGGGAAAAAGGGGAGCTGCACGTTCACTCACTTCTTCAAAAGAATGATCCTGAAAGTGCAAAAAGAATACACCCCAACAATGTAAGAAGAGTGATCCGAGCCCTGGAGATCTTTCACAGTACTGGCAAGACCATGTCCGAGACTTTGGCAGAACAGCAAACACCGGATGAATCCCTCTATGAACTTGTTTTTATCGGATTATCCATGGATCGGGGACTCCTTTATGAGCGGATCAACGAGAGGGTCGACGAAATGGTCGCTTCCGGTCTGGTGGAGGAAGCTAAACGATTGTATGATGAAGGAGTCAGAGAATGTCAGTCTGTACAGGCTATAGGCTATAAAGAAATATATGAATACCTTGAGGGCAGAATGGCGTTGGAAGAGGCAGTTGAACTACTTAAACGGAACTCAAGAAGGTATGCCAAGCGGCAGTACACATGGTTCAGAAACCAGATGGAGATCGACTGGTTTGATATGTCCTCACTAAACTTTTACGAGAATTTTATGGAAATCAGATTATTTGTAGAAGGAAAATTAAAGAACCTGTCGAATGACTATTTTAATGGCTAATGAGGAGGATTGTATACATGAAGCAAGCGATCAATATCCAGGATCAGTATTTAAACCAATTACGACGTGAAAACATCTATGTGACTGTATATTTACTGAATGGCTTCCAACTAAAAGGACTGGTGAAAGGGTTCGATAATTTTACGGTCATCCTGGAATCAGAAGGAAAGCAGCATTTAATATACAAGCATGCCATCTCAACTTTTACGCCTCATCGCCCGGTAGAGCTGCCGGCTGAAAATTAATACATAGGTTTGTTGGGAATAAGAAAAGCCTTGCTGGTTTCATTCAGCAAGGTTTTTTCCTCGTTCTTTTGGCAAGGATTGCAAATACTTATAATAGCGTTCCAGGCTTAAAGACGATTTAAAACCGAACTTCTTTTTGATCTGTTCCGGTTCTTTTTCTGTTTGAATTTCATTAAGGATGCACGTCCGTCTCATGTGCTGCGCTGATATGCCTTTGCGCAATCCTGAACGCTCGACCTCCATGCGGATCATTTTCTGAACAGCAATCTCGGTCAGAGGTTTAGGGGAATTTGTTTTATAGACCCAGCGGTAGGTTCCCCGCTGATAATCAAAAGCAGCGAAGAAGCAGTCATTGGAATACCAGGCTGGGCGTACCGCAGCAGGTATCGTTTGATAATAGGAATAAAGAACCGCTTGATCCTCTTTTTCCAACTTGATTTTTCTGGAAAGGCTCGTCTCGGAAGGAACTTGAATGATTCCCTTCGTAAAGTTGATATGCTTCATTTTCAACGATGTGACTTCGAGCAAAGACAGACCATAACGGGAAAGGAGAACCACGATTGAAAGGTTGCGGCTGATCAAGAGATAGCGGTATTTTTGCTGATTCTCTGTCAGACCCTCGTACGATTTGATGATCTCGTTCAGCCTTTCCAATTCCCCAGGGGAGATGAAATCCTCTTCGCTGAAAGCCGTTTCTTCTCCAATGCCAAGATCCACACCATTGACCGGATTATACGCCAGTTTCC
Source organism: Fictibacillus sp. NRS-1165 (assembly GCF_050468105.1). Classification (NCBI taxonomy): domain Bacteria; kingdom Bacillati; phylum Bacillota; class Bacilli; order Caryophanales; family Fictibacillaceae; genus Fictibacillus; species Fictibacillus sp. NRS-1165. The sequence goes on along the minus strand of NZ_JBDPNU010000031.1, from coordinate 25,019 downwards.
CAAGGGTAATCTGAAACTGTACGAGCTGTTTTAATACCGTCAATACTCTCCGCAGCGTACGAAGCGAATAGTTTCTTTCGCGGATTAAAAAGTCAAAATAGGACTGATAGTCTTCTGTTCGTAGCGATTGAAAGGCAGAGAAGCTGTCCTCTTTTTTGACCGCCCTCATCCATGCCAAAAAGTCATTCAGATCATAAAAATAGCGCCTGATGGTACTTTCCTGTCTTCCTTTCTTCTCCAAGGTCTCTAAATATACAGCCGAATAGTGGGGCAAGGAATCGATTAGCGGAAACATGAGTTACCTCCGTTTGGCGTTTTTGTTTAATTATACCAACATGTTCGAAGTGAAGCACTTTTAAAACGAAATGAATATTTGGGCAGAGAAGTTTGAACACTAATCCTATCGAATGATAAAAGAGAGGGTTACTTCCATGAAACGATATGTACTGGTTGCAGCAGCTGTCCTTTGGGTGTCCGGATGTTCACAAAATGAACTGGATCTTGATAAAGAAAAGAATTACAAAGCACCAACGAAAGTAAACATGAAAAACCTGCCCAACTCGCAGAATGATGCACCGAACATCAACGAAAAAAATTATGAATCAAAAAATGCTAAAGAAATTTCCAGCCTTGCACAAACCGTTCCAGGGGTTAAGCATGCTGATGTCATTGTGAGCGGTATTTATACAGTCGTAGGAATCACACCGACGCATAAGCTTACACAGGGGAAGAGCGATCATCTCAGATTAAGGGTGTATCATACGATCAAAGGGAATGAACATGGAAAAAACGCGGCCATCACGACGGATCCTTCGCTCATCAAGGAGATGAGAGGAATTCAACAAAAGATCAATGCTGGTGACAATCTCTATACGGATGATGCTTATAACAAATTAGGAATATTGATCGGCAAAATCACTCCTGTCTCCAATCAGGCAAAACGGAATTATCAGAAGGATATGGACCGGACAAAGCAAAATCATAGGGGGCGGCAGGTCTACGAATAGATTATTTCCCGGATAAGCGCAGGAATTGACAAAAAAAGCATAAAAAAACCACCCATAGGTTGAATTGAGTGGTTTTAGCGTTATTTATGCCTGAGCTTCGAGCGTAAGATCATTTTCATCATCGTTTTTCGGTGAATGCGGTTTGAACTTGCCGGCAAGGTAACTTGCGATCGTAATAGTAACGATGGAATAGAGTGCATGTAGAAATCCTACCATCAAGGTTGCAGATATAACGATGATGAAGTCAGTTAGAAAAAGAGTTTTGCCTCGGTTGATCGAAAGGTGCTGATCCATATAGACAGCTAATATATGAATACCGCCGAGAGAGGCGCCATTATTCAGGACGAGGACTACTCCTGTACCGATTATAAGTCCTGATGCAATTGCAATGATCAGCGGATGCAGTCCGGGAGAGGGAGAAATCTTAAGAAATTCATTGATCAAGGAGATCAGTGAGATACATAAAAGGGTATACACGGAAAAGGAGATCCCAAGCCTTTTGACAGATAAAATAAAAAAAGGAAGATTGATCACAAAAAACCAGATCCCCCATGAAATACCCGTCGAGAACGTCAGCAGCGTGGAAATTCCAGCAGTTCCCCCAAAAGTCAGGTGGGAGACGGTAAGAATCTTCGTTCCGATTGCGGTTAAGAACAACCCCATGAGAACTAAAAGCGCTTTTTTCATAAAATACATATTCATCGTTCCTTTATTATGCAGCTAATTTTAACAATAAGGCAGCAAGAAAAAATAGTCAATACATAATTTTGATTAAATATACATTAAATATTCTGAAAATATACATTATTAGATGATTTAGACAATTTAATAGAATAATTATTCACAATAATGTATAATGATTAAATTTCAAACCAGTCAGTAAGCCCGTATAATTGAAACTCTTCAGAATACATTAGAATGAGGGCTAACCGATGGGCATTTGTCACCATAAAACAATGTCATGAGTATAATAATCTTAGACAGCTAAAGAGAGGTGAATCTCTTGCATGATTCCATGACATTTAAAAAGAAAACGCAAATTAATATTATCCTGAACCAAAACAATGAAAGGGAACGCGTGGAAGAAGCAGCGAGTCCATCTGTGAAAGAAAGACAGCTTGAAAAACACCTTCCATTAAAGAAGATGGAACAAGAAATGGCATCACTCGTTGGAATGGAAGAGTTAAAGGGCTTTATTAAAGAGATCTATGCCTGGCTTTATGTGAATAAATGCAGAGCGGAACAAGGACTTAAAGTGGAAAAACAAGTGCTTCATATGATGTTTAAAGGGAATCCGGGCACAGGGAAAACAACGGTCGCACGGATGCTGGGAAACCTTTTTCATGAAATGAACGTATTGTCGAAGGGACATCTGATTGAAGTAGAACGGGCTGACCTCGTGGGAGAATATATCGGCCACACAGCACAAAAAACACGCGAGCTGCTAAAGAAAGCCATGGGGGGCATTCTGTTTATTGATGAAGCATATTCACTGGCACGCGGGGGAGAAAAAGATTTTGGCAAGGAAGCCATCGACACGCTGGTCAAAGCAATGGAGGACCAGCAGCATGACTTTATCCTGATCCTTGCGGGGTATTCAGGAGAAATGGACCGATTTTTAAAACTGAACCCCGGCCTTCCCTCAAGATTTCCGATCATGGTCTCTTTTCCGGACTATTCTGTAGATGAACTGATGGAGATCTCCATAAAGATGGTGGCTGAGCGGCAATATATCATGGCAAAAGATTCAGAATGGAAATTGCGCCATCATCTGCAGCGGGTATGTGCAGCTGGAGAAAAATCGTTCAGCAACGGCAGGTATATCCGCAACATCATCGAGAAGGCGGTAAGGAAACAATCCGTCCGTTTGCTGAGAGAAGAAAAAACAGATAAGAAGTCATTGATGACGCTGACGGCAGATGACCTTCATCTGGAAGAAAAACATGGAATTTGATATGATAGTTTTATTATGAATAGGAAAGCAGGTAGGTTATTTGGAAGAAATCAAGCATTCTCATCTAGAGAAAGCCATCCTCGTTGGCTGCCAGTTGCCAGGGCAAACCGACGAGCGATTTTTTTATTCAATGGAAGAATTGGAGTCGTTGACAAAAACGGCTCAGGGACAAGCTGTAGTATCTGTGACCCAAAAGCGTGAGCGCTATGATGCATCAACCTTTATAGGGAAAGGGAAAATTGAAGAGATCTTGGCGCTTGAGGAAGAACTGGAGCCGGATTTAATCATCTTTAATGACGAACTGACACCTGCCCAAAACCGAAATCTCTCCCGCTTTTTTGAAGCAAGGGTGATCGACCGCACTCAGCTGATCCTGGATATTTTTGCAACACGTGCACGTTCCAGGGAAGGTAAGCTGCAGGTTGAACTCGCTCAGCTGCAATATATCCTCCCAAGACTTGCAGGTGTTGGTGTTTCCTTATCACGTCTCGGCGGGGGAATCGGTACGAGAGGGCCTGGAGAAACCAAGCTCGAAAAAGACAGAAGGCATATCCGTTCCAGGATTACTGAGATCAGACGCCAGCTTGAAGATATCGTAAGCCATCGAGGTCGTTACAGAGAAAGAAGAAAAGAGAATAAAGCGATCCAGGCATCGCTGGTCGGTTATACCAATGCCGGAAAATCCACCATTTTCAACGGGCTTACTTCTGCAGACAGCTATGAAGAGAATTTATTGTTTGCCACACTGGATCCGCTGACAAGAAAAATGAGGCTTCCAGCTGGCCTCCAGGTGCTTGTGACGGATACGGTCGGTTTTATTCAGGACCTTCCGACATCCCTCATTGCTGCTTTCCGCTCCACGTTAGAAGAAGTAAAGGAAGCAGACGTCCTGATCCATGTGATCGATGGCTCCAGTGAAGACCGTGATCAGCATGAATCGACAGTACTTTCTATCTTGAAGGATCTTGATGCTTCCTCCATTCCGATGATTACGGTCTACAATAAAAAAGACCAGTTTAATGAAGGCTTTATTCCGGCCACGTCATCTGTATCCATCTCGGCCTTTCAAAAAGAAGATCTGCTTCTTTTAAAGGATGTAATTGAAAATGAGGTGAAGAAGCAGCTGGAATACTATCATATTTTTGTCCCTGCGGAGGAAGGCAGAAAGCTGTCGATGCTGAAAAACAGCACTATCTTGCTTGAACAGGTCTTCATCGAAGATACACAAAGCTACGAGTGCAGGGGTTATGCCCTGCCATCCATGAAATTACAATAAAAGGAGTACCCTATGTTTTCACAGTTTCAAAACGGAGGTCGACTGCAAAGATTAGCAATTGAGACAGAGGAAAAAATCCGGTCCCAGCATTACGGCATTCAGCAGAGAGCAGAATATAATCAGTTAAAAGTGTTAAACAGCTTTCGTGATCATCAAGTAAGTGACTTTCACTTCACCCCGTCTACAGGTTACGGTTATGATGATGCCGGCCGAGACACACTTGAAAAAGTATATGCACAAGTGTTTGGTGCGGAAGCAGCCCTTGTAAGGCCTCAGATTATATCAGGAACACATGCCATTTCTCTCTCGTTGTTCGGTGTGCTTCTTCCTGGTGATGAGCTGCTGTACATCACAGGGAAACCTTACGATACACTCGAGGAAATCGTGGGGATTAGAGGAAAAGGAACAGGGTCTCTTAAGGAGTATGGCATTACCTATGCCCATACAGAACTTACACCAGAGGGAAGACCTGATTTCAACGCCATCTCAAAATCCATAAAAAGCCATACAAAAATGATCGGCATCCAGCGCTCAAAAGGTTACGCAGACAGACCTTCCTTTACAATAGAAGAAATCGGTGAAATGATCGCCTTTGTAAAAGAGATCAAACCGGATGTGATCGTGTTTGTTGATAATTGCTATGGAGAGTTTGTAGAAGAAAAAGAACCATGCGAAGTCGGTGCTGACCTGATCGCTGGATCACTTATCAAAAATCCTGGAGGAGGTCTTGCGAAAACAGGCGGTTATATCGCAGGCAGGAAAGAACTCGTTGAACGTTGCTCCTACCGGCTGACTTCCCCAGGAATCGGTGGTGAAGCAGGAGCTTCCCTCTATAGTCTGCTAGAAATGTACCAGGGCTTCTTCCTGGCGCCGCACGTTACAGCACAGGCGTTAAAAGGGGCAGTGTTTACAGCTGCTTTTCTTGAAAGGCTCGGTATGTCAACCAATCCATCGTGGGATGCTAAACGGACAGATCTGATCCAATCCGTTAAATTAGAAGATGAAAAAAGGATGATCGCTTTTTGCCAGGCGATTCAGCTTGTCTCTCCTGTAAATGCCCATGCTGTTCCCTATCCGGGGTACATGCCAGGATATGAAAATGATGTGATCATGGCGGCAGGAACATTCATCCAGGGAGCAAGCATCGAACTGACAGCAGACGGACCGATCCGTCCTCCTTACATTGCATTTGTGCAGGGCGGTTTAACGTATGAGCATGTGAAAATTGCGATTCTAACGGCTGCAGACCGACTGATTCAGGAGGAACTGATCTAATTAATTTTTTATGTTATTTTTTCTTACATAAGGTTGACATGTGAGGTTTTGTAACATAAGATAAAAGTAGTTGGAAGGAGGGCTTATGATGATGAATGATGATACAAGACGGAATCAACCTTTATTCCCGATTAGTATTGTTATGAAGCTGACTGAATTATCTGCCCGGCAAATTCGATATTATGAAGAACATGAATTAATTCATCCGGCACGCACTGACGGAAACCGGAGAATGTTTTCTTTCAACGATGTGGATAAATTGCTGGAAATTAAATCTCTGATTGAACAAGGAGTTAACCTTGCCGGCATCAAGCGTGTGTTTGAATTGAACCAGCAAGCAGTTAACCTTTTGAAAAATGAGGTTAAGAATGAACAAATGTCTGAGTCTGCAATTCACCGCCGTTTAAAGCGTGAGCTCATGCATGCAGGGCGATTTGGCAAAACTTCATTGATTCAAGGGGAATTATCCCGCTTTTTCCACTAATCTTAACAGTGAATGCTGTATTCAATTACTAAGGAGGAGTAACAAGTGGCTAAATTTACAAAAGACAACATCATGCAAATCGCTAAAGATGAAAATGTACGTTTCATCCGCCTTCAGTTTACCGATCTATTAGGGGTCATAAAAAACGTAGAAATTCCTGTAGGACAATTGGAAAAAGCATTAGACAATAAGATGATGTTTGACGGTTCTTCTATCGAAGGATTTGTGCGCATCGAGGAATCTGACATGCTTCTTTACCCTGATCTGGACACTTGGGTTGTTTTCCCTTGGACTTCCGAAAAAGGAAAAGTAGCAAGATTGATCTGTGATATCTACAATCCAGATGGCACTCCATTTGCCGGGGACCCTCGCGGAATCCTTAAAAAAGTATTGAAGGAAATGGAAGACCTTGGTTTCACTGACTTTAACATCGGGCCAGAGCCGGAATTCTTCCTCTTCAAAAATGATGAAAAAGGCGAGCCAACACTCGAGCTAAACGATAAAGGCGGGTATTTTGACCTTGCGCCAACGGACCTTGGTGAAAACTGCCGCCGTGACATCGTTCTTGAGCTGGAGGACATGGGCTTTGAAATTGAAGCATCTCACCATGAAGTAGCTCCGGGACAGCATGAAATCGATTTTAAATATGCAGATGCGATCACAACATGTGACAACATTCAAACGTTTAAACTCGTCGTAAAAACAATTGCCCGTAAACACGGACTTCATGCAACATTTATGGCAAAACCGCTATTCGGTGTGAATGGATCCGGTATGCATGCGAACATGTCGCTATTTAAAGATGGAGAAAACGCATTCTACAACCCATCCAATGAAACAGGGCTCAGTGAGACTGCCATGGAGTTCCTTGCTGGAATCCTTAAGCATGCACAAGACTTTACAGCCATCACAAATCCAACTGTAAACTCTTACAAGCGTTTGGTTCCTGGATATGAAGCACCTTGCTATGTTGCATGGTCCATGCAAAACCGAAGCCCGCTTATCCGTATCCCTGCTTCCCGCGGACTCAGCACACGTGTTGAGGTTCGTAGCGTGGATCCAACAGCAAACCCTTACCTTGCAATGGCTGTGCTGCTTGCATCCGGCCTGGACGGTATCAAGAATAAGCTTGAAACCCCTGCGCCGATCGACCGTAACATTTATGTAATGGACAAAGAAGAGCGCGAAGCAGAAGGAATCAAGGATCTGCCAGCGACTCTAAAAGAAGCGATCGATCGTTTAAAGAAAAGCGAAGTGCTTCTTAAAGCGCTTGGTGAGCACGCAGCAGAACACTTTGTGGAAGCAAAAGAAATCGAGTGGGATATGTTCCGCACACAAGTTCACCCTTGGGAACGCGAACAATATATGTCCATGTATTAAGACTAAAAAACCCTTGACACCGTTGGTGTTAAGGGTTTTTTGTTTTTTGGTCATATAGGTTAATTTCATTTTCAATTGATGCAGGACCAAAATTGGACCAAAAAATTTTTAACTTTAAGACATTTTTCATATACTCTTCATATTTACCCATAGTATCTGTTTCTATCTTTTTGGAGATATGGGCATAAACATCTGATGTAATTTGAATGCTGCCATGACCTAAACGCTCCTGAATATACTTCATATCAGCTCCTGCTTCCAAAAGCAAAACAGCATGTGTATGACGTAATGAATGGATTGGTACTTTGGGAAGATCAGCATGTTGCAAAATACGTTCAAAGGCATTGAATAAAGTTGATTTTGGCATAATATCCCCATCGTTCCTACATAATACTAAATTAAGATCATGATGGTACACTTCATTCAGGGCAAGTTTATTTTGATTTTGATACTTCATGTGAAAGTAAAAGTCATTTACTAAGCTATTACTGATGTGATGGTTCGTTTTGAACTATAAGTCTTAGGATCCCCAAATAATTCTGAAGGGTTTTCCGCTTTAAAATCAAGTGTTTTATTGATGGAAATTAATCCTTCTTTTAAGTAAACATCCGACCACTTCATAGCAGCGGCTTCCCCTTTTCGCATTCCAGTTTCAATAAGAACTTAAAAAATAGCCAATAGATATAGTCATATTTATAAGCTTCATGCAGAAAACGAGAGATGTTTTGCGACTCAATAAAACGCAAAGAGGCTTCTTTTTTCTTACCTTTAATCGTTACACCTACGCAAGGATTTTTTTTAAGCTTTCCTAATGTTACAGCCTTTTCAAGGGCATTATTCATAGTCGTGTGGATTATTTCAACGGTACGTTTACTGTAACCCTGAGCTGTCAAATGATTTAAAAATTTTTGATACATAATCGGTTTTAAATAGAAAGACGGATGTTATTAAAATAGGGAAGTATGTGTTTTGCAATGTTACGTTCATGGAGTATATAAGTGTTTTTTCTCACTTCTCCCTTTTTGTATTCAGTTAACCATTCCTCCAGGAATGTTTTTAGAGCAGTAGGAGCTTGTTCGAATCCCTCCGCAAGTTTCAATTCTTCCTTTGCAGCAGCTAATTTTGCCTCAGGTTTTGTTCTGAAGCCACCTTTTGATTTCAATTTGAGTGAATACTTGAATATAAAATACTATTTAGTAGACCCATGCTGACAAAAAGCATGGGTCTTTGGATAAGTTTAACTATCAGCAAATAAAGCTGGTGATAGGTGGACTTAGTAGGAAATAAAAAGAAAATATGTTTTCTTATTTGTTTCCGCTTAACGATTTAAATATATCATCACCTGGAGCAACAGGGGAAGAACAAGGAGCATCACCCTGCATAACACCAAACTCTGTTATTTCACAAATACTTATTACTAATTCTGTAAATGATATATAACCTGCCCCAAAACAACAACTCATCTTATCTGCATTCTTAAGGATAAGAACCGAATCGCTCTTTACATCTTTTATAGTGCCGCGAGCTATATCGCCATTTCTTTCAAAAACAACAACGAAGTCTCCTCTTCTTTTTTCTAGTTGTTCTGCCAGTTCTTCCACACAGTCACATTGACAATCTGATTTTTTATGGCTGCTTGACAAATTACCCAACTCTCCCTTCAAGAGTAATTTAAATGAAATTTCTATATTCAGGATTCTTGCTTTTTGTTTCTATGTTTTATAGTTTAAAAGAAATTTCTATATAAGATTCAAGATTCATAGTTTTAGTTTGTATGCTTGTCTATTAAAATCAAATACAAGATTTGTTAGGTAAAAATGCCCTTGAGAAATTGAAACTGGCAAAAAGAAAACATGCAAAAAAAGAGTGAAGGGCTGTAAGGCCAATCACTTTTTTGGAGGATTTGGTGAGATGAACGCTCGTTTCCTCCATCCAAAGACTGGATTAGTGGATGATTCCTCGCCTTTTTTTCCCGGCCTGAACTGCATGGTCAATCGGTTGTATTCGCCGACTTTTTCTCCGAGCGGAAGGAAGTAGAAGAGTTTAATCAACGATTGTTTAATAAATAGTAAACCCTGTAAAGCGAACAGAACCATTCGGGCTTTACAGGGTCTTTCTTTTTGTAATATTGGAATTTACTAGTTTTCTGTTAAAGGAGTTAATCTATCATAGGGGGCCGCATCAGCCATGCAGGCTTCCCTGTAATCTTGGATGGGGCCGGAAGCAGCCCAAAGGGATTTGGAGCAGGCTGGTTTTTCCCTTTTCACTCAGTTTATAGAGGCCATCATAGGATTGGACATCAAATCCGAGAAGGGGGTGCCCGCCCATATTTAATGCCGAAGCGGCCAGAAGCAGATGCTGGGACAGAATTCCAGCTTCCATGTGCTGAATACGATGTCCCCTGTATCCATAAGCGCTTTGGTAATGATCCTTATGGCCAGAGATCGTGAAGGAAAGTGGAACTTGAGACATGTTTACAGTATCAGCAAGCAGTCCGTCTTGCAGCCGGCATCGGAAATCACCATCTTGAATAGGCTGTAACGCATGATTGGATTCATCATAAAAATAAGAGCCGTTTGGTAAACCTTCGATATTATACATACAGCAATAGAGTGAGATACGGTAAGGTGAATGATGAAAATTATGATCAAGATCATTTCGGTAAGAAAAAGTGGAGAAGGCTTCGAATAGAAGGGCTGATAAGGTTTGTTGGTTTATGGGTTTCTGAACAAAGTCCATTCCAGGCGAATATCGATTTCGGCAGGCGGAAGAGAAATCATACGATAACCGGTCCACACGAGGCAGCAGGTGGAACGAGGGTGCCAACTCTTCTTTCTTTTCTTTTTCCATTTCCTTATGAGTTGGGACCGAGTCCAACCTGCATGCTTCATTCATCTTCATCAGCATGGGATATTCGCTGATTTTCCTAGAACGGACGTAATGTTGATGCTCAAGTGGTTCCAGTTCACGGCATAACGAAGCAGCAGTGGAGGATTCCTCTGTTTCATCACTCGTAAACCAGTTCATGGCTGGATTTACGGAAAGAGGAATCACCGCATACACATTTTCTTCTTGCTCGGATATTCCTAAAAGGTGATGAAGGGCGCGGTCAAGAAAATGGTAATACACCCCCGTCTCAAAACCGATGCGTCTTCCTGTTTCCAGCAGCTGACCGATCACAAAGCCGGTATCCAGCCCTTGCAGACGGTAAGAGAAGTTATGGTATTTAAAAAAATTCTTCCAAAAAAACGTTGAGATCAATACGGTGCCAAAAGTGGAGGACACGTCACAGCGATTGCCCAGAGCTCTGTTCAAGTAGCTGTCAAAATTCCCTTCTCTTAAACAAACTAAACGATGGTGTGCGGCGTCATAGTGATAAATGCCTTCAGGGATCTCCTCCATTTTTAAATAGATATAAAGTTCGTTCGGATACAGTGCACCGCCGGATGGGACAAAGCGCCGGCATGCTGTCCATTCTTCTGTTTGATCAGTAAAAAACATGGTTTGGCTTACTTGTGTAAGCCCGAAGGTATATTTAAGAATGTGACCAATTTCCTGGAGATTCGGTTTTGGATTTCTTTTCTTTTGTTCGAGATGGAGCGGAAGATCTGCGTTTAATTCCACTACAGGCAAACCCCTGTAAAGCTTATAGGGAAGGGGGGCGTCGTCCCAGTCCACCACCCAGTCCCGGGGTTTTACTTTGTCAGATTCATAATGCAGCTTATGCAAAAATTCTTCGAGGTTCATTCTTTTCCCCCTTTGGCACTGTTATGGAAATGGATGGGGATGCGGGTTAAGCTTTCCATATGTCAACGGCTTTCTCACATATCCGAGTTTCGCTGGTACGTTCAATACCCGGTCCAACCCTTGCAGCCGGGTAAGGTGATGTCCGAATGTCATGGGCAGCATCCCGGGTATCACTACTTTTACACAATGCAGCCCGTTTCGTTTCAGTTCAGGACTGGTTTGGTCCACAACAATGACCTCCAGCTGAAGCTGCCGAAAAACTTCCAGGATTCCCGTTACATCATCCAATAGATCAGCTGATTTGCGAATGGGACGGAATTCCTGTTGAAGGCTCCTTTTCGGGCGCTCATCAAGCAGAAAGGATAAGCGTTCTTCAGCTTCTTTTAACCCGTATAGCATCGAATGGTCTTCCATCTGATGAACGAGAAACGAATCATGATACATCTGCAGGTATTTCTCCCGGTCTTTTTCCAGCTTATCGTCCATGGTGAGAAGCATCCCTGATAGCTCTTGAACAGCTCCTTTTACCGCTCTTAATGGATCAATGTGGGCTCCAGCTGCACATAAGAGATTCATGCCCGTCTGCTTCGTATTTTTGGCGAGAGCCCAAATGCTCGGAATGACGTTCTCGGTCGTCGAATTAAATAAATGAACCTCATATCCGGTCACTGCGTGCAGGCGCTGGATCATGAGTTGAAGCTCCCGGTCGTCAATGGATGATAGTTCAAGACGAGGAATAGGGAGCTGGCCGTACCAGGTCATTAAAAATGAATCCCGTTCAACAATTTCGAAAATACCGTAAAGAATCGCTTCCTCCATGCTACCGCCGAGTGCACAGCCGTTAGAGGTTTCATAAACAAAGCCTTCTCCGCCACCCAGGCTGTAATAGGCAAACGTCTCCGGAACCAGGATGGGCCGGTTCTGTGATAACGAATATCCCCAAACCCAATGAATGGGCCGGTCGGGGTCCAATGGCCTGAAAGGAAATTCGGGCATGTCATATTGTTCCTTTGTATGGAGTCCTATGGATCGAGGGTTAAGCGCATGCTTTTCCACCCTGGAATACGGCTCATAAACCATTGTCCGTTTACCCCTTGGGGCATAGCCGCAGTATCTCTCCAGTCCTTCCAAAATGGCTGATTGTTCACTATGAGCATAAGAATGGGTGCGCCCACCCGTTAACTCATTGCCTGATAATAAAGGAAGATTGACAATCGTATCGGCAAAAGGGGAGATGAGGTCATATCTTTTATGATTAAGAAGACCCGTTCTGCTATCCAAGTAATCCTTGCCCAGAACCTTCTCGAGATCTTCCAGAGAGCGGCAGCGGTAGCTATGGATAGAGGTTTTTGGGCATGGTTTCAATATGATCTCTGTGGGATCTGCTGTATCCTCTGGAAGATCGCCACACACAGGGCAATAGGGGTCAGGCAAAAAGAAATGATAAGATAGCCGGAGCGTATTTAACTGTAGAAGAAATACATGCTCATACGTGCGGGCTTTTTCTCCTTTTAAAATTCGATGAAGCTCTTCTTGAATGAGATAGGAAGTTTGCAATAACCCCAGAGCTGAAGCCCAAGGATCTTGCTCGATACCGGGTTGATCCATTTTGTATTCTTTCATTTGGAATTGTTCTCTCCGGTCAGAGCCCGCCATAAAACGGCGCCTATCCGCGCACTGAGAACACCCTTGTTTGTCAGGAAGAACAAGCGGTCCAATGTTGGCTTCACCAAAAGATACGAATCCCCGAAGCCATGGGATGCCACTGGACTTAAAGACCTCATCGGCTTCTCTGTGTTCAGACGGAACCCAGGAATCGTGGAGCACTAATGCCAGATTTCCTTGATTCGGAACGGCTTCTTTTACAGAGGCCAAGCGTGTAATGGGATAGAGCCCGCTCAATTGTTCGCTTACCGTATCAGCTAACCTTCCGTTTCCGATGATGATGATGGAGTGGCTCATGGAAGTTCCTCCCCGCTTAGCGCAATCCCATAAATGCCAGCCGTGTTCTCTTTAAAAACGGATTCCAGATGAAGTTCAAAGATGTGAACTTGTTTTTTTCTCTGCCTTAATCGATGTATTGCGGAATGGAAGGTTTCATCCAACGGCTTCTCTTCAAAAGAAGGAACCGGAACCTTCTTTTGAGCATCCTTTTGCGATGTAATGGAGGAAACCACAACCCCATAGGGATAATGTAAGGTTTCTTGATTTTGAAAATCCATCACAGCCGTTTGTAATGCTCTGCTTAAAGCCATCTTCATATTTAATCCAACGCTTCCATACCATTTGCCGTTTGATTCAACCCAAACGACAGGGAATCCCAGCACATCATGGCCCCAAAAAAGTTCTGGTTCAGACTTTCTGGTTCTCAAAGCCTGCAGAAAAAATCGGCAGCGATGATCATTTACAAGACTTACATCTAATGTGGCTTTAGTGGCACCGTGATCTGCTTGCTTCACAAATTCTTCATGAAGTGCGTTTTGCAATGCTCTGCATAACCCTTCCGCAGGGGTTTTGCCTGTTCCTATACCACTTGGTGAAGAATGCTCACTGAAACACTCTTTCCCAAAACTTCTGACATACGTTTCAATTCCAAAAAGACCTGCCTCCAGGCGAGCTTCTTCATGCGTGAGTCCTGAACAGACGGTCTCAGGATAGAGCTTGGCAGGGCCTTCTGAACGCGGATCAGCAACTTGGACTTTGCATTGGGATAACGGCAGCTGGAGTAAATCTGCTTCCTCCCAAAGATGAAAAACACCACATTCTTTTGAAGTAATCCGGTAAAACAATGAATGTAAATCCATTTGTTGATGATTGCATGTTTCAAGGAATTTAACAGGGTCCTTAATGGGTTCTGCATAAACACGCCCAGTAACCAGTGGGTGGGGGATAAAGGTATGCCAGCTTCCTTCGAGCGTTTCCAGGTTAAGCAAGTAAAATGGTCTTTCTTTTTTATCCTCATGTACCCCCGTGATTTCTTTAAAAAGCTCAAAAACCGCCACATTGGCTAATAGCGCACCCGCTGTTTGTGAGAAGGTGCGGGAACCATTGCTTTTTTCATTCGGCCGCTGGTGCAATCGGCGGAAGGCAGACTCCCAGCACGAATCGGATTCAGGAGAAACGAGCGGGCCCGTAAAGGCTAAGTCTTTTAAAAAAGTAACGGGAAGAGCTTTCTTCTTTTGTTCCTTGCAGATGGTTAGAATGGTACGAAGTTGAGCTAAATCACTGTCCTTGAATCCATATAGTATGGAATCAAACGGCTCTAGAGTTTCTCTCCATGAATGTTTCTCGGGACGTAAGATCGTGATTTTCGTTTCAGGCTCTGATTTGCGTGCTTCAACGATCATGTCATTTAACCGGTGCTGAGCATCCTGGCGGGAATCAGTTAGCAGGATGCTGAAAGAAGGAAGCCCTGACTGAATCAATGCTCGAACGAGAGAGAGGAGAAGCGAATCAGAACCGATCACCGCAACTCTTGCCTGGCGGTAAACTTGAAATCGGTATGCGCCGGAATCTCGAATAGAATTTAAATATTCAATTTGGGAGGTGTATTTTATAAGAATGCGATCAGGAAGCTGATGGGGGACATCCTGGCTTACATCACGGACAAAACCGTTTTCGTACAGAACTTGTGCGATCTTATACACTTGTTCTTTATAAGCATCTGGTAAACCGTTTGTTACAGATTCAAGAGTATGGGTTCCGTCGAAAATAGGAATTAATTTTTCCAGCCATCGGTCAATGGTGCTGCCTTCCATTCTTAAAGATTTTTCGTTATTCCGGAGATATACACCTTCGGCTGAATCCGGAAAAACAAACGTGTCTCTGTTCACTTTTAAACACATAGAAGGATTTAATATTTGCATGATCGCCCTCCTCTTCAGAAAGCTCCACATCTTTTACATTATTTAACACTATGGATGCCTTGTGTCCTTTATGTCTAAACAAACAAAAAAAGCCCTACAGAGGGATATGCAGGGCAAACCATTTTGAATTCCTGTTAATGTGAGTCGGAGCTCAACGATCGTCGCGATGACCTCCGCAACGACCTCCGCAACCACCGCATCCGCCACAACGGCCACAGCCGCCACAGCCACCGCAACGGCCAAAGCATCCGCCACATCCGCCACAGCCACCGCAACGGCCAAAGCAACCGCCAAAGCCACCGCATACACCAAAGCCACCGCATACACCAAAACCACCGCATACACCAAAGCCACCGCATACACCAACACAGAAACCAATGCCAAGGCCAACACATAGACGAGCGGGATCACTCATCTCTTGGTCCTGGGGATAATTCGGGGTAACATTGCTGACATTTACACCATCAGTGTGCAGCCCCTGAAGATCCCACTTGAATTCTTCATTCAATAAAAAAACCTCCTACTTTATTTTACGGGTTTAACGAGCTGAGAAATCGCCAGAACACAAACGTTTTTTCTGGAAAAGTACTCTCAAAATAAAATATGGGACGTGGTTGTCCCAAGTTACTGTCCATATGCCTAGTTATCATACACCAACAAATTGAACAAATTAACACCGAAACGGAATCGACGAAGTGCCAGGGCGCTTCCTTTTAATGAGGAACTAGGGGTGTTTTTGTGAGAATTGCCCGCACATTGCGAAAAAATGGATCGGGCTTTTGTTAATTGAAGGTTTCGGATTTTCTCCTCTTTATCGTACGGGAACAGGACATCATGAGAAAATATGGAAGTACCTACAGGACACAATCTTTCCATGCTGCTATATTTAAGATAATTTTAAAGGGGAGATGATACATCAAGATGAACAAACAGGAAAGCGGCTATCGATGGGTGGTATTTGGTACCGTTTTATTTGCTTACTTTTTGATTGTGAGTCAAAGAACGGCGCCAGGACTCATTACCGATCAGTTAATGAAAGATTTTCGTGTTTCCGCTTCTACTATAGGCCTTATGAGCGGTATTCAATTTTTGGCTTATGCAGGGTTACAAATTCCGGTTGGTCTATTATCTGACCGATATGCTGGTTTGTTGAATAAGTATGATGTGTAATTTGAAATACAATTCCACTACCAAACCACCCACATTTTAACCACGAAATTATCAACATTGATATATTTTAATACACACATATTTATTAAAAGTATTGATTTTAAAGGGTTCTAGCACTTATTTGGGCTTAAAAAAACACGTAGTATATGTTCCGCACACAAGTTCACACTTGGGAACGCGAACAATATATGTCCATGTATTAAGACTAAAAAACCCCTTGACACCATTGGTGTTAAGGGGTTTTTGTTTTCATATTTGTTAATTTTATTTTACTTTGCGTGCCAATGTTACTTTGAGTGAAACTGCTGGGCTTTACATAGGGTAGGGGGGTATAGTATTATGTAAAAAAGGAGGTGACACCCCATGGAACTTAACACTTCAGAAGAACTAGAAGAAAGCTGTTGTGCCCATGAAGAACGTAAAAGTCATCATTCTGATAAAGTAAAAAATAATTTAACTACACGCTTAAATCGTATTGAAGGACAGATTCGCGGCGTAAAAGGGTTAATTGAGCGTGACACCTATTGTGATGACGTACTTACTCAATTATCTGCTATACAATCTGCGTTAAATAGTGTCGGAAAAATATTGCTAGAAGGTCATCTGAAAAGTTGTGTGTTAGAGCGAATTCAAGAAGGCGATGATGCAGTGCTGGATGAGTTTCTTGTCACGGTTAAAAAATTAATGAAATAAGAAAAGTGAGGTAAATAAAATGGAAAAGAAAACGTTAATGGTTAAAGGGATGTCTTGCAATCATTGTGTGAATGCTATTGAAGGAAACGTGTGTAAACTAGCTGGTGTAACCGAAGTAAAGGTTAACTTAAGCGAAGGAAAAGTAGATGTTACGTTCGATTCAAATAAAGTTTCCTTAGAAAAAATTAAAGAAACAATCGATGACCAAGGATACGATGTGGCCTAAGATAAACTTGCGTGCTGTTTAGCACGCTATCTTTTGAATCTAAATATACCCTATATAGGTATATAGGAGGTAAAGGAATGGAATCTGCAAAATCAAAAGAAACCAACTTGCAAATCACGGGTATGACCTGTGCTGCTTGTGCGATTCGTATTGAAAAAGGGTTGAATAAACTAGAGGGTGTTAACCAAGCTAATGTGAATCTTGCACTAGAAAAATCGACCGTCTCTTATGATCCAACGGTTATTACAGTATCCGACTTGCAAAAAAAGATAGAGGATTTAGGTTACGGGACGGTCTCAGAGAAAACAGAATTTAATATCTCTGGAATGACGTGCGCAGCATGCGCCACCCGAATCGAGAAAGGATTAAATAAGCTTCCCGGTGTAAACAAAGCGAATGTGAATTTAGCTTTGGAAACCGCAACCGTTGAATACAATCCAGGTGAAGTGTGGATTGCTGACATGGTGAAAAAGGTTCAAAATTTAGGTTACGATGCGAGCCTTAAAAAGGAAAATGATCAGGAGCAAGGGGATCATCGTGCACTAGAGATTGAAAAACAAAAAGGGAAGTTTATATTCTCTCTTATATTATCGATCCCTTTACTTTGGGCGATGGTCTCTCACTTTGAATTTACATCCTTTTTCTATATGCCTGAGATGTTTATGAATCCATGGGTCCAGCTGGCACTGGCAACTCCTGTACAATTTGTTGTCGGTAAACAATTTTATATTGGAGCGTATAAAGCGTTAAGGAATAAAAGTGCCAATATGGATGTGCTTGTAGCATTAGGCACTTCAGCCGCCTATTTTTATAGTCTGTATCTCTCCGTTCTATCGATTGGTTCCAATGGAGGAATGGTTGAGCTCTATTTTGAAACTTCTGCTGTGTTAATCACGCTAATTTTACTCGGAAAGCTCTTTGAAGCAAAAGCAAAAGGACGATCGTCTGAAGCCATCAAAAAGTTAATGGGTTTACAGGCTAAAACAGCGATTGTAGTTCGAAACGGGGAAGAAAAAGAAATTCCCATTGAAGAAGTAGAAGTGGGTGATGTGGTTTATATCAAACCCGGCGAAAAAGTTCCTGTGGATGGTGAAATTATTGAGGGACGTTCAGCTTTGGATGAATCAATGCTCACAGGTGAAAGTGTACCGATCGATAAAACGGTGGGAGATTCCGTGATTGGGGCCACTATCAATAAGAACGGTTTCTTAAAAATCAAAGCTACCAAAGTGGGCCGCGATACAGCATTGGCCCAAATTATCAAAGTGGTAGAAGAGGCTCAGGGGTCAAAAGCGCCGATCCAACGCTTAGCCGATAAGATCTCAGGGGTTTTCGTACCCATCGTGGTGGGAATTGCTGTTTTAACTTTCTTGATTTGGTACCTATGGGTAATCCCAGGGGATTTTGCTGCAGCTCTTGAAAAACTTATAGCCGTACTCGTTATTGCTTGTCCTTGTGCCTTGGGTTTAGCTACGCCAACATCCATAATGGCCGGATCAGGTCGTTCGGCCGAATATGGGATATTGTTTAAGGGAGGAGAACATTTAGAAACAACTTCCAGGATTGATACGATCATATTAGATAAAACAGGAACCGTGACCAATGGGACACCAGAATTAACCGATGTTATCCTAATGCAGCCGTTTACAGAAGAAGAAGTCCTAAAATTAGTGGGTGCTGCAGAGAAAAATTCAGAACATCCTCTGGCTCAAGCCATCTTACAAGGAATTCAGGAGAAAGGAATACAACTGCCTTCATCCAGTGAATTCGATGCGATCCCAGGATATGGCATTCAAGCTGTTGTTGACGATAAAAAGATATTCATCGGTACACGTAGATTGATGAAAGAAAACAACATCACCATTCACGACGTAGATACGGCCATGGAAGAACTCGAGCGGAATGGAAAAACGGCGTTGTTGATTGCAATTGAAAACAACTATGCGGGGATTATCGCTGTAGCTGATACCATCAAAGATACTTCTCAGCGAGCTGTTTCTCGTTTGAAGAGTATGGGTCTCAAGGTCATCATGATTACTGGTGACAATCAACAGACAGCGAACGCTATTGCACAAGAGGTGGGAATACACCATGTCATTGCTGAAGTTTTACCAGAAGGAAAAGCGGAAGAAGTGAAAAAGCTGCAGCAACAAGGCAAAACGGTGGCTATGGTAGGAGACGGCATTAATGATGCGCCGGCTCTTGCCCTTGCAGATATCGGAATGGCCATCGGAACCGGGACCGATGTGGCGATGGAAGCTGCCGATGTCACGTTGATAAAGGGCGATCTGAACAGTATTGCGGATGCCATTTATATGAGTAAGAAAACGATTCGAAACATCAAACAAAATCTGTTCTGGGCGTTTGGCTACAACGTGTTGGGTATACCTGTTGCAGCTGTTGGATTTTTAGCACCATGGCTTGCGGGAGCAGCGATGGCCTTTAGCTCCGTTTCGGTTGTACTAAACGCATTAAGATTACAAAAAGTGAAATTGTAAAGGGGGCTTTCAGCAGTGCTAAATAATATCGTCATACGTTGGGCATTATCGGCTGTTATCATCCTTGCACTAGTGATCGGAGGATATTCTGTTTACGCATCATTAGCTGGTAATCCAACAGACAATCATACCGAACACAATTCTTCAAAAGAACCGGGTGAACATGGAAGTCATGAAGAACATAACGATGGGATGCAAACAGAAAGTGAAGTAGACCCTATGATTGTTCATGCATATGGAAAGATGCGTATTGAGTTAAAAGATAAGGTCGGGGAACCCGTTGACCAACTAGAAGTGAACCATGAGAAAAACATGCATTTGATTATCGTTAGTGAGGATTTAAAACAGTATTACCATTTGCATCCAGAGAAAATAGGAAAAGGGCAATTCCAGGTGGCGAAGAAACTGTCGGACGGTAATTACAAAGCGTTTATCGACATTAAACCGAAAAATAAAGAATACATGGTGAAGCCATTACCGATAGAAGTAGGAACGAATCATGCCCATGATAAAGATGCAACATTAAAACCAGAAACAACCTTTACGAAAACAATAGGCGATCATACGGTCACCATGACACCAGACACGTTTAAAGCAAAAGAACCCGTCACATTGAGCTTCTCGTTTAATAAAGGCACCCCTCAACCTTATTTAGGGGCGCTTGGCCATGTGGTCATCTTAGATGAAAAAGGAGATAAATTCGTTCATGTACATCCTGTTTCAGAGAAGGAAACAAAATTTGAGACCCAATTTGATCAACCAGGCGTGTATAAAATCTGGGCGGAATTTAAATTCAATGGCAAGGTCAATGTATATCCTTTTGTTATTGAAGTGAAGTAAAACATTCACCTGGGAGAGGTGATTTAAAATGGAACTGTCAGGCGTGACTAAACATATATTATTATGCAACGGGGCTGAAGAAACCACGAAAGCGATTAGAAGTGAATCAAAAGGGCTGGGGTTAACAAACGAAATTCATACCACACTGACACTATGTAATGGCCGATGCCAAGATGGTCCAACGGCAGTTGTTTATCCTGATGGTGACCGGTATAAGAATATGACACCGAATTAGGTGAAAAACTTATACAAACCACGCATCAAAATCAAAGACTAGATGAATTTATCACATATTCCTTTAATGGAGATGAATTTGCACCTCAGGTTCAACAAAAGAACGAAAATAATTAAAAGTAAAATGAACCGCTCCATCAGCAGATGGGCGGTTTTTTAACTTTAATCCGTTGGCAAATCCTGATGACCCAAATTTCATGGTTGATCATTTATCCAGACTTACAATATTATGAGAAGGGCTCGAAAATTGCCATCGCCCCTATTTTACCCGATGGTAATACTTCCATACCATGCCAGATGATTGGTTTTAAATACGGCACGATTTATACAAGAGGACAGAAGATTCAGTTTAATACCCTTTACCTTTGTCTTTGGCCGCTGCAAAGGAACTGATCAAAATGATTGGAGTTGTCGAATTTGTCACCATGATGTCAGAAATTCACTGATATGAGTGATGGTTTGGGTATGAATGAAACAGAAGATGTGTCTATCATAACCAGCTATACGATGTACCGAAGAATACTGGAATAAAACCAAAGTCGGATGATTTAGGATACCTATGACAGGTTTGGACTCAAATACTCAAAGGACCGAAAAACCGTCTTTTTTGTACTGTCTTAGAGTGGTTTCGGCATTACAAATGTAGAAAAGGCTACCTCTTCGAAAGGATAGCCTTTATAGTGATTCCCATTAATCACTTTCATTGTATACGCTGCACAGCCATTCTGTACTTATAATAGTATCACTTTGGAAGCTTTGTCTTAAGCCTCGCGCGTTTATGGAACCAGCGCTTTAACATGTGGAATGGACTGCAAAATCCGTACAATGCAATAGGAAATAGCCAAGGCAAGCATGCTTGTAAACAACATTCCAACTAAAGGGTGTATAAACATCGCATTAATCGGTAAAATTTTAAGAATAAAAGGATGCAGTAGGTAAATGCCAAGACTTGCTTTGCTGATTTCTTTAATGATGGGGCTAGGAATTGCCTGATCCATCTTTAAATAATTATGCTTAAAAAATATGAAGAGTGCTATCGACAAAACGATAATATTGGGAGCAAGGTAACTATAAAAGTAATCAAAAAACTGGCCGTTTCTAAGATGGGTTACATAGAAAGTTCCGGCTACGGTCCCAATTAACGCAACAATCGCCATAATATAGAGCGATTTACGGAATAGATTGTTCACATTTACTTTGGTTAAATAATAACCAAGTACAAAATAACCAACGTAACCGACAACCACTGGAATATCAATTCCTATGGATATCCCTAGAAACTTTTTGACAGCGGCATAACCACTTGCACCAATAAACCATAATGCAATAAAATAAGCAAGATTTTTATTGCTGGCGTTTTGTACATAAATTTTCAGGATAGGGACAATTAAATAAAGACCGAGCAGCATATAAAGAAACCAGAGATGATAAAAAACGTCGTTCTCCAGAAACGCTATAATAAACGATGTCCCGGATAACTCCGCTTTATTTTGATAAACCTGATACACATAATAAAAGACGCTCCAGCCGATAAATGGTATAACCACTTTGGACGACCTTTTTTTAAAAAAGGTATTGAGTGGCTCAGATTTTCCGTTTAATAACAACGCCCCGCTAATAATGATAAAGATTGGCACGCACCATCTCGTGAATGAATCAAAAACATTCATTACCATCCATTGATGCTCACCGATATTGTTCATTTCATATAAAAACGGGGCTGCAGTGTGCAAAACAACAACTGCTATAGTTGCAAACACTCTTAATGCATCTAAATATAAAATCCTCATTGCTTAATCCTTTCTCATTAATTTGTTTAGTCCTATACCTTTCGTGGCAACTTATGTCTTTGTTTCTCTTGAAAGCCTCCCGACTTTTTAAAATTTCCTGATACAACGTTATTTCAATATTGGAATTTGACGGCCAAAAATCCTCCTATTTTTATAGAAGGGATATGATATAAAATTTCATTCCTTTTTATTTTTTTCAAAGCTGTACAGAGAAGAGTTCTATGTCGAAATGATTGGATTTATACTATTCAACAATCGGACCCTCTAATGGAAAAGAATCACAGCAGTGGCTAAAGATACTAACCGGGATTACTTTATGAGTGCTGAAGAGTATATGATTATAGTTCAAGAGGGAGACTGCCAAACAGTCTCTTTTTTTGTCGGAATATGATGAATAAAATTCATTTTTTATGTTATATTATGAGTAAAATTAATATAAAGAGGGATGAATTTGTCCATAGGCAAATATGAAATATTTCATACAGTAGTAGAACTTGGCAGCTTAACAAAAGCAAGTGAATCATTAAATATATCTCAATCAGGTGTAAGTCATGCCATTTCCAGCTTGGAAAAAGAGCTGGGGTTTTCCTTATTGACCCGTAATAAAGCAGGCATCAGGCTAACTGTAAACGGTGAGCGAATGTTGTTATATATTAGGGAAATTCTATATTTAAATGAAAAGATGCTTCAGGAGGCCGGGGAAATAAGAGGACTAGAAATAGGGACTGTTAGGATCGGCACATTTTCATCTATTTCTGCTGTATGGCTTCCTGGAATATTGAAAAAATTCATGGATCTATATCCGCATATAAAAGTAGACATTGTGGAGGGGAAACAGGAGGAAATCTCCCTGTGGATTTCTCAGGGGATTGTTGATTTCGGTTTTTTAATGCTGCCTGCTGCCGAATTGGAGGTTCTCCATTTAAAGCGAGAAGCATTTTGCTGTGTTGTGCCGGAAACCCACCATCTTGGTGCCGAAAATTCTATAAAGCTAAATGCACTGAATGAAGAGAAGCTGATTCTCCAAAATTCTACCCTTAAAATCATCCATGATATGTTGAAATCAAATAAACTTTCTCCTGAAATTGCTTTTCGTTTAGATGATGAACAGGCTGTTATCTCTATGGCAAAAAACTCCCTTGGTGTAGCGATCCTGCCAGACATTGCTTTACATAATCTTCCTGATGGAGTAAGGAAAATACCCCTTTCAGATGATCGAGCAATTTCGTCCATCGGCATCGGTTCGATATCCTTCAAAAATCTTCCGCCAGCTGCCGAAAAATTTATAGCAGCATCGACCTTATGGTTAAACGAACATTTCACATGATTCTCACAATATGGCCTATTTCGCTGAGATATAAAAGATGCCATGTCCGATGTAAGTGAAGATTGGATTATCCTGAAAGAACACCTGAAATTAGTAACGTCCTACTTACTGATGGAGATCCATTAATTTTGGCCGCCGAAAACTAAAGGTGGTCCTAGAACGTTTAAGGTCAATTGAACATGTACGGATTATCAGCATGTAAGGTAATATGATGGACCAAAATCTCGACCAATATATGTCCATTTATTAAAATAAAGAAACCCCTTGATACCATTGGTATGGAGGGGTTTTTTATGTTGTTCTTAATTTGTTCAGTGCAAGCGGCGATGCGCCTACTGCAAAGATGGAACCGCTTCTTATTGAGGAGAGATACATGTGCTCGGAATCGGAATATTTAACAGATTATTACGTTTATTGCCACAAGTTCCACACCGGTCAGTCATGTGGCATAGTGCAAAGATTCGTTGGAAAGCATTCCACAGGCAGGCCGTAAACTTTAAACCTTGCACCCAAAAAAACTATTGAATATGGGTGTTTTCTAACACGAGTACCTTTTCGTGGGTAGAACGAGCTTTTTCTTTTGTATGTTGAACTAATCTAATAATTTCGCCCTTTACCTGCTTAGCACCTTTAACAAGTAAAGGAACACCTAGTGAATCCATTTTTAGCCTTCTGGATAATAAACCTCCAATTGTCATGGCAAAGGGTACAGTTGGGGATGTATTTGAAAAGATTATCTTTTCATCTTGATTAAATTTTTCCTGTAACAATAAGCTTAAATTTTCTAGGCTCGGAACTAACACTTTAGAATTTCCTCGACCAATTGTATAAACTGAATCTCCTTCTTCATCCAAACCATGAAATATAATTGTACCCATATCTGATGTATTAAGTTTATTAAAATAACGGACACTTAAGATATCTTCGGTTGTAAGGGGCTTATTGCTTTGTAATTCTTTCAAGTGATATGCAGCAGCTAAAGAAGTAGTATGTGTTCCGCCATAATCATTATAAATATAAATCATATTTTTCTCCAACATCTGTTAGGATTTGATATTTTCTATTTTTATCTAACCCTAAAGAATACATACCTAGGTACCTGGCTTAAGGGTTATATTATCAACAATCGTTTCAAAAAAGATCGGTGGCATCTAGGTAACGGATTCTTTTTTGGAGTACAAAAAGTAACAGCAATAGCATATTAATTAGCAATAAAAAAAGCACTGCAAATCTATACTGCACCCCAAAAGTT
>NZ_JBDPNU010000030.1:0-57883 GCF_050468105.1 Fictibacillus sp. NRS-1165 | reverse complement strand
CTTATTGGACAGCCCCTTTTAGTTTTCATCCGCCAGTTTCGGGTTCGATCATATGAACGTGTTTGGATCAGTAGCCGCCCAGTTGGGGGTTAGCCGTCCTTCATTCTTCTTCCTTTGCCCGGTTTATTGGAAGGCAAAAATAATGGTGTCATCCTTTGGATGACACCTTAAAGATTAAAAGGAACTGGATCTTCGGTCTCTTCTTCTGTTCTTAATCCTGCAGCGAAGGACGACAACACGGCTGCCTCCGCTTGTACGCCTTCTTCTTACTACTCGGCATTTGACTCTTTTTCTGTTTCTGCTTGACATTCGATTCATCCCCTATAATTGATAATAGAGAAAAGAGTGTCTCTCTTCTCTCTATTATGTTATGGAGATCTCTAGTGTTTGCTTGGACATGCCAAAATTAATAGCCCTTCATATAGAATGGCTGGCCTCTCCATACAAACAACCCTTCATAATCATGTATCGCAACTGCCACATCCGTTCTTCGAAGATGATAGAGGTCCAGATCTCCTCTTTCTGTATGAAGCTTCAATCCTTTAATATGCTGGAAAACACAAAAAAGAAGGCGCTGGGGCCTTCTTTTTTGTGTTTCTTATTCGCAATCCTTACCAGTGGTGGGCTTTAGCGTTGCTTCTCAGGATAATGTTGTTCTGAGACATTTCAGTATGTCCATTAACTTGAGATTTTGAACGTTTC
Organism: Fictibacillus sp. NRS-1165; assembly: GCF_050468105.1. NCBI lineage: Bacteria > Bacillati > Bacillota > Bacilli > Caryophanales > Fictibacillaceae > Fictibacillus > Fictibacillus sp. NRS-1165. The sequence goes on along the minus strand of NZ_JBDPNU010000030.1, from coordinate 57,181 downwards.
GGCCTCGTCCAATTGTGGTGAAACTTACCTGAGTGGGGATCTAAATGATCTTTGTAACTCATTGCTTTTCACCTCATCCGTTAAGAGTGAACCCTAAGAAACAAGGGTGATATTCATTGAATATCCCGATTATTATGCGTGGAACATGGGGAATTTATGTTATTTTTGTCTGCTTTTTTTCATCGAACTGATCCACTGCATCCGCCCTTGTTTCAGGTACATACGCAAGGATAATCATGCCGATAATAAAGAGCAGGATCAGGCTGAACACCCCGCTGCTTGAATTTCCGCTGACCTGAGCGGTCACAGCGACCAATAAGGGACCGAGGATAGAAGCAAACTTGCCAAAAATATTGTAGAAACCGAAAAACTCATTGGCGTTCTTTTTAGGAACAAGCTTCGCAAAATAAGCGCGGCTTAACGCCTGGATACCGCCTTGAGAAGTACCGACGAGCATGGCGAGAATCCAAAAATCGAGCGTTGTTTTTAAAAAATAAGCATAGATGCAGACGATGATATAAACGGCAATTCCCGCGTAAAGCATTTTTTTACCCGTGAACTTTTCCGCAAGTCTGCCATACAGAATGGCAAAAGGTGCAGCCACGACTTGTGTGACAAACAAAATGATGAGCAGGCTCGTTGAACTGATCCCCAGATCTGTTCCATAAGCTGTTGACATGGAAATAATGGTGCCGACCCCATCAATGTAAAAGAAATAAGCGAGCAGAAACAGAAAAAGAGGGCGATACTGTTTGATTTCTTTTAATGTCTTTCCCAGTCGTATAAAGCTGTTCTTAACAGGTGAAGGCTCCTGTTCCACATAATAGATCTGGTGAACGTTTTTAAACATGGGAATCGTAAACACCGCCCACCAGAATGCGGTGATGAGAAAGGCAATCTTACTGGCGGCAGTAGTGGAGAAGGGAAGCCTTTCTTTTTGTGCAAGGATAATAATGGCGATGCTGATCAGGAAAGGAATGGTACTTCCGATATACCCTAACCCAAAGCCGCGGGCTGAAACACGATTCATTCGATCTTCCGTGGTGATGTCGATAAGAAACGCATCGTAGAACACGAGAGCTCCATTAAAGCCGAGAGCTGCCACCGTATATATGATTAAAAGAATGAGCCATTGATCACTTGGAGCTATAACAAGAAGCGCAGTTGAAATGACACCCAGCCCGAAGAAGAACGTAAAAAAATTTTTTTTCATCCCCTGGTAATCTGCGATCGTTCCCAGAATCGGTCCGAGAATGGCCAGGATAAAGGTAGCAATGGCAATCGTGTAGCCCAGGTAAGCAGTAGAATCAGAAGCACTGATTCCTGCCTTCATAGCAGCGGCTTTATAAAAAAGCGGAAACACAGCCGTTGTGATGATAATGGAATATGCTGAGTTAGCCCAATCATAGAATATCCAGCTGCTTTCTTCCTTTGAGAAATGCTTCATCCTCTTATCCCCTTTTATTCCTGTATTTCTTCTTTTCGCCTCTTAATTCTCCTTAGACCGCTAATAATCCTTCAACCACTGTTCCGTCTGTATTTCCTAAATGCAGTCCAAGAAGACGGGCAAATGTCGGCCCTTCGTCAATAAGGCGCATGGACGGAATGGCTTGCTGGATGATTCCTTTGCCTGCAGCAGCAAAGAATGTACAGTAGTTTTCTTTCTCTGGAGAGTAGCCGTGGGAACCCCAGGTGTAGCGCTTTGCCTTCACATCTTCAGCTGTAATTTGATGAAGAAAACCGCCGTACAGCGATTCTTTAAAATAAAAGCCTCTCCGGGCTTCCAGCATAAAATCGCAGCGGGCATCCGCACCTCGGGCTCCGGCTTCATCTCCCGTAAGCACCTGTTCGATCCCGTTGCGCCCGTCGTGTAACAATTCCTGAAGCCATTCTTGAATGAAGTGTTTGGTTTCCCTATCATTTTTGTCTCTAATGTATATATATGCCGAACCGTCACAGCTATGGCAGTAGGCTTTCCAATGGGTTACCTTTCCTCTTCGGTCAACGGTGATCAGTCCTTGTTCTTTGAAGTAGTTATTCGGCTGGATGGCAACGGAGTGATCAAGGGCACTATGGTCACCGAGTGCCACAATCGTCGATTGACTGTAAATACCGATCTCCTTGAGTGCTTTTACCATTCGGCCGAGCCGAGCGTCGTGCCGGCGGAGACCTGCCATCGCTTGTTCGGAAGAAAAGCCGTGATAATGCCGCTGTGTATCCAGGTCAGTGAAATGGACGAGCAATAGATGGGGCTTTTTTGCTTGTATAGTGTGAACGGCGGATTCCAGGACAAAATCATCAAGCTCAGGCTGGTTAAGTCCGTTTCTGATCGAGCCGAAACGCCGGTGTATCTCAAGCTGATAGGCGATACTTCCGTTGAATAAAGAAACAGGAATCTGATGATGCCAAGGGCGGTTGGCGAAAATCTCCGGCATGTTGTAATCTATCTCAGCCTTGGCCGTAACAGGCCATAATAAGGCTCCTGTCCTCATTCCCGCTTTTTTCGCTTCATCATATAGAGTTGTCCCTTTGATGTGGTGCCTATGCCAATGCCAGTCAGGGGACAGGCGGCCAGGCTGAAGATAGGTATTGTTCACTACGCCATGTCTGTGCGGATAGTTTCCGGTCACGATCGTGGCGTGGCATGGATAGGTAACTGACGGATAGATCGATTCTACGTTCTTGCAGTAGGCACCGTTTAGCAGGAGTTCAGAAAAGTGGGGAAGCTCTTTCAGCATCGGGAAGTCCAATGCAGAAAGACAGTCGAATGAGATGACGATTAAATGGTCCGTAAGTCGGTTCATATTTAAGCCTCCAGCGTAAACATTAAGATTTATAGGTAAATCATAACAGATATTTTTAGAATGGTTGTTGATCTTTTTCTAAATTTTTACATGTCCTTAATATTAGGAATAAATTACCATGCTACGGTTAAACCACAGCCTAATAGAGGCATCAGGTGTTAAAAAGGTTAAACTGCTTAAACCGGACGACTGTTTCTTGATGTATTTAAAATTTATCAAAAGAAAAAGAGGGAGAACGGGAGAAGATGAAATTCTTAAACAATGCATACGTGGTTAAAAACGGTTTAGCCTTTTGGTTTGGAGTGTTGCTCCTTTTTCAAGCTTTGCCCGTATCAGCAGAGGATCCTTTGGAAAAAAAAGACCGCGCTGAACATCTTGGGTTGAAATTGTATACTGGTGAATTGCACACCCACACCTCATTAAGTGATGGAATCAAATATCCAAAGGATGCTTATCAGTTCGTAAAAGAACATACCAATCTGGATTTTTATGGAGTTACCGAGCATGATGTGACGTTTGATGTAAGTTCAAACAACGATTATTTACAAAGCTATAAAGATTCATATTCTGCCGAATATAAACAGCTTCATGAGGAATCGAATAAAGCAAACGGCAAGGATCTTGTTGCTCTCCCGGGTGTAGAAGTGACCTGGTATGATGGGGCGGGGCACATGAACCTGTTTAACACCGAATGGTTTCCTCGCACGTACGGCAAGGGAGCTCCAGAGGATTTTGGGATGGGGAACATAAAATATGATCTGCCTACTTTCTACGCCCGGCTTGCAGAGGACCCAAAAGCCATCGCCCAGTTTAACCATCCAGGAACCGACAGTGGCAGCTTTTTTCATTTTGCACACTATAACAAAGATGTCGATAAACAAATCAATTTAATGGAGTACAAGTATTCTGCAAGCTTTCCAACCTATATTGCTGCATTAAATAAGGGGTGGCATATTTCGCCGACTTATGGCGGGGATGAACATACAGGCAATTGGGGTGCCAGTACTCCAAATCTTACAGGCATGTGGGCCAAGGAACCAACGCGGAAGGCGATGTATGAGGCGATGACGAACCGCCGAACCTACAGTTCATTTGATGAAAATTTTGAACTTACATACTCTGCCAACGGGAAAATGATGGGTTCCATCCTTTCGAAAGATACAAAATCGGTCAACATACATATGAATCTTAAAGATCCGGATGAACAGGACACGATTGAAAAAGCAGTGATCTATAAAAAAAATGGAGCGATTGTAAAAGAATATGCTGTTGGCGCCACGGTCTTTAATTTGGATGAATCTTTCCCGGCACATGATGGTGACTATTTCTTTGTGCGGGTGTTTCAAAAAGATAATGATGAGATCATCAGTGCACCGATATGGGTCGGGGAAACAACGGGAGGAACTGATTCATCTCCCCGGATCAAAATGAAGGGGACCCTCCCCGCAAACGCAAAACTAGGCGATGAAATCTCTGTTCCCCATGCAGAAGCACTTGATGACAGTGGTGAAAAGCCAAAAGTAAACGTCGAAGTCTTTGATTCTAAAGGCAAAGTGAAAGTTGAAAACAATACCTTTACAATCGGGGAGTACGGCCAATATTTTGTCAAATACAAAACCACAGATTCAAAAGGCAATACCCGTGTATTGCTAAAGCGAATCACCATCAGTGAAAAGTCTCTTGATGGCGGCAAGCTTCTCAATGAGTTTCAGCCGACAGTCAGCATAGGAGCAAAAGAAAGTGAAGCTGGCGTTACCCTTGTAGCTGATGAAGCACTCCATTCTGCGTTTGTGCAATACAGTCCTGCCAACCTGCCGGCCAAAAAAGCAAGAATTAAAAAAACCAAAGTATCCTATTTTGAATCGGCTTATGGAGACGACATGGATACTGCCAACTACCGCACGTTAGCATCTCATGAAGGCGATCTGGCCGGTCTGAAGCCCGGCACCACGTATAAATATCGCTTCGGTATGACACCACATGGCCCATGGAGCAAGGAATTTTCCTTTGAAACTGCTACTGCGTCAGGGAAAAAAACAATGTATGTGATGGGAGATCTTCAAGTTCCGGATGGTAATCCAAAGAGCTTTCAGCTGTTCAACGACATGCTCGGCGTGCTGACGGAAAAAAGCCCTGGAGGAAGAATGATGATGCAGGTTGGAGATCTCGTCGATTACGGGGGATACCAGTCAAAATGGGATGAGGCTACACGCTATATTTATAAGGATCTTCATTTAATGTCGGCCAATATGGTAGGAAATCATGAAGTGAAGGGCGACCCGGACGGAAGTACGTTTTCCCATTTTTTTAATCTGCCTGAAAACGGAGAAGGCAACTACAAAGAAACCAACTACTCTTTTGATTATGGCGACGCACATATCGCCGTGATCAATTCCATGAATTTTACGGATGAACAGTTAACCTGGCTTGCCAAGGATATGCGTGCTACAGAAAAGAAGTGGAAGATCTTAATGGGTCATTTTCCTTATTATGGCGCCTCTCACAGTGATGATCCTGGGGTAAGCACTGCGCGGGCAAAAATCTCAAAGCTGACCGAGCAGTTGGGAATCAGTCTTTATATTGGAGGACATGATCACGTTTATAAGCGCACGACGGTCCGAACGGGGAAAATGGACAACCGGCAGGAATCGATGGATTTAGGTACCACCTTTGTAACGATGGGATCCTCAGGCCCAAAATTTTATGGCAATGAATCCTACTGGTGGGACCATATCGTCTATGATGACAACGTACAAACAGGCGTGGTTTTAGAAGCCGATCAGCAGAAATTGAAGGTGAAGGCATACAACAATGCAGGGACGGTTATTGATGAGTTTGCCATTGGACAGCCAAAAAACTATTTTGCCTTAACGAGCGTTGATATTAAAGATACTATACTCAAAGGTGCAGGTCTTCTCAATTATCCGGGAGCTCCCGATCAAGTGACGATCGGTGCGGCAAAATATGATGCTTCGGGCACCAAACTTCTTGACCTTCAAACAAAAACGGTAAAGTTGGAGCACCTGGGCAGGGAGCAAATGATCACGTTCAAGCATGGGCTGAAGTTTACGGATCAAAATACGGTGAAGGTTTATGTATGGGATAACTTGAAGGACCGCAACCCTCTCGTTCCGGAGGTGGTGGCCAGAAAAGCAATGGATGGAGCAGGAACGGCACAGAATCCGTATAAAATTGACAGTATCAAAGATTTTGAAAACATCAAGTATTACCCTGATAAACATTTTGCTCTGACAAAAGATATCGAAGGCGGAGGGCAGGTGGTTGAAGCCATCGGTTCCGGCGACGCGCCTTTTACCGGAGTATTTGACGGACAGGGGCACTCCATCAAAGAAGTAAAGGCAGTATCCGATGGCGGCGCTGGCCTGTTCAGAATCAATAACGGCACCATAAAAAACGTGGCTGTATTAAATGCAAAGATTAATGTAGCCTCGAACGACGTGGGGATACTCGCAGACACAAATAATGGAACCATTGATTCCTCTTATACGACGGGTTCCATTACAGGACGAGCCACCGTCGGAGGGATCGCTGGCCATTCAAACGGAATCATACGAAACAGCTACTCCACCGCAAAAGTAAAGGCCGAAAAGAAACAGGCGGGCGGAGTAGCCGGTATCACAAACAGAGGAAGTTTGACAGAAAATAGCTATTCAACAGGCAGTGTAACTGCAGGAGAAGGCAATGCAGGCGGAATAAGCGGTTACGGCTATAACAATACCGTGATAGAGAACAACATAGCGTTAAACCCTTCCGTGATTACGATCAGCTGGGCAAACCGGATTGTTGCTAAAGTGCTGGCGGGGGAACAAGCCACATTAACGAACAATTTTGCCAATAAAAATTTGATCGTAAACAAAGAAGGCGTAGGGACAGAACATGCAGGCAATGAGAAAGGGCTTGGTAAAAGCCAGGAAGAAATAAATGACCCAAAAACGTATCAAGAGGGTCTGGGATGGGACTTCGACCAAACCTGGACGTGGGATGATATGCTGGGCCGTCCGGTTCTGCAAAAGAACAAAGAGAACGCCGTTTCGGAAGGAAGTGGAACAAAGCCCGATCTTCCAAAGAACGAAAGCGGATCGTATGTAATTTCTTTCATAAAGGATCTGGCAGAGATGGATCGGTTTCCGAAAGAGAACTATAGCTTAAGTAAAGATTTAGACTTTGAGGATACAGCTGCAAAACAGCTGGCAGCGGATGTACCGTTCCTTGGTACATTTGATGGGCACGGACATGTGATAAAAAATATGAAAACAACGAAAGGTGCTCTCTTCCATATCAATGCCGGTATCATTAAAAACATCGGGATTATAGATGCCGATGTCAAAGGTGAATCCGGTGCACCGCAAGCAGGAATTCTCGTCAACCTGAATCAGGGGACCATCGATAGAAGTTATACGACAGGCAGCATCATTGGCGGCAATACAATTGGCGGTTTGGCAGGGTATTCGAATGGAGTCATCCAGAACAGTTATTCTCAAGCGAATGTACGAGCTGACGGAAAACAAGCGGGAGGCCTTGTTGGTATTACAAACAGAGGAAGTGTTACAAAAAATGTCTATGCAGCAGGCAACGTAGCCGCAGGAAGCAGCAATGCGGGTGGTCTTAGCGGCTATGGCTACAACGATACGACGATCCAGAACAGCATCGCGTTAAATCCGTCTGTGAATACTCCAGTTTCTGCAAACCGAATCGTCGGCCGGGTATTGGCAGGAGAAAAAGCCACACTCGTGAATAACTTTGCCGATGCAGCCATGTCTGTAAACAAGGAAGGAATACCCACGGAAAGTGGGAACAACGAAAAAGGTCTTGGGAAAAATCAAAATGAGCTGGCTCAAAAGCGAACCTTTGAAGAAGGACTGGGATGGAACTTTGATAAGGTTTGGAAGTGGGATGACACATTAAAAAGGCCGGTTCTCCTTAAATAAAGAATGGTGCCAGGCACTCGAATTACACATGTGTGTAATTCGAGTGCCTGGCACCATTTATGCATTTATTCGACACAAATTAGTGCTTTCTGCAGATGAATGGTCGAATAAACATACTATACTATGAATATATTGAAAATTTAGTTTATTGGAAAAGGGGAGATTGAGGATGAGATGGAAGAAACAGGCGGCGGCATGTCTGATGGGGTTCAGTATCCTTGCAGCACCGGATGCAGCTGGGGCAGCATCACCGGGAAAAGCAATACCACAATGGCAAAACGTAAACGCATTTGAAACACAGAAAGAAAAAGACGGTAGCTTATTCAACAGCGAGAACTACAACTTTATGAAATACTCACAGATCGGCCAGCAGCTTCTCAAGATTCAGAAGCAAAGCCACCGGATGACAGTCACGAAATACGGAAAATCAGCGAATGGCAAAGATATGTATGTGGTTATAATCGCCGACGAAAAATCAAAAGGGCAATTAGGATTTTACAAGAAACTGAGAAAACAAATGTTTAAGAATCCGGAAAAGGCACAGGCTTTTATCGACAAACATCCTGACGTCAAGGTGCCTGTCATGATCAACGGTTCCATCCACGGCACCGAATTTGCCGGCTCAGATGCCGTGCTGCAGCTCATTGAGCGGTTTGCAAAAGGCAATGACCCCGAGACGGCAGGAATCCTAAAGAATCAGATTCTTATTTTTAATGTGGTAGCCAATCCGGATGGCCGGATTTACGCAACCCGTTTTAACGGCAGCGGTATCGATTTAAACCGAGACTTCATTACACAGTCTCAGCCGGAAACTCAAGCGATGGTGTCACTCATCAAAGAGTGGAACCCTATGGTCTTTCTTGATCTTCATGGCTATGTGAAAAACTATGGCGGCCCGGATAGACCAGGTTTAATCGAGCCTTGTACACCTCCTCATAATCCGAACTACGAATATGATCTATTCTCTAAATGGGCAATGAACCAGGCGAAAGCGATGGAATCTGAGATTGTAAGCAACCGTAAAGAGTATAAAAACACGAATACGGCCACATCAAAAGTAGATTACCAGAACATGAAGGGAGCCTACATACCACAGCGTGATGACACGGCAGGCTGGGACGATTATCCGCCGATCTTCACCCCAATGTATGCCATGTACCATGGATCTTACGGCTATACACTTGAGACGCCGACCAATGACTGGGATGGCGTAAAGTGGCATTATGACGCGGTAATGGGTGCCCTTACCTACGCCAGCCAAAATAAATCCGGCATGGTAAAAGATCAGATTGAAGTCTTCAAACGAGGCATCAACTTTGACCATCCGTTCCATAAAAAAGGATTCTTCCCGAAGGCCTATATCCTCCCGTCTGATCCAACAGATGCTTCAGCTACAGAAAAGGCGGTCAGCCACCTTATCAAAAATGATATTGAAGTGAGCCAAACAAAAAAAGCGTTCACATTTAATGGCAAGACCTATCCTGCCGGAACGTATGTCGTGAACATGAGCCAGGCAAAAGCAGGATTGGCTAACACCATGCTCTGGGATGGGGAAGACATCACAGAGGAAACGCCGGTCATGTATGACATTTCAGCATGGAGCCTCCCTGAACTGTGGGGCTTTGATGCCATACAGGTACCGGCCGAAAGCAGCGTTAAATTTTCCTTGCAGGATGTAAAGCGAGCACATAATGAAGGAAAACTAATTGGAAAAGGGCCATACAAAATACCGAACACTTCAGTAAAATCTGTTCAACTTGCCAACCAGCTGATCAACAAAGGGTACCGGGTTAAACGCGGAGCTGACGGCTCTTTTTACATCAAGGAAAAATGGAATCATAACCTTATGCAATACGTTCGGCAGTCCGGTTTGACAATCAAGAGTGAAACGATTCCTTATCGATCGCAAAACATAAAGAAGCTGCACATCACCATTTTAAAAGATGGAGGTATGGGGAAGACACAGTCTCACTCAGGGACAAAGCTTGCCCTGGAGAGGCTGGGCTTCATTGTAAAGGAGCTGTCACCAAGAGACCTCGCAGCAAAAGGCCTTGGGGCTGCGGATGTATTCTTCTATAACGGAACATCCAATTTGATCTCGTACAAAAACAGTAAAGCCAATGAAGAGTTTGGTTTGGAAAACGAAGCCCAATTTCAAACCTTGAAAAAGAATCTCACGGATTTTGTCGAGGGGGGCGGAAAGTACATCGCGATCGGGGCGGGAGCGTCCAGTGCCACAAAAACACTCGGACTGACGAATGTTACGGTCAATAAAGGCAACCCTGACAGCAACGGAATTGTAAACGTAAATTACGGTACGACTGACTTAACAAATGGATATCATCAAACGGATTACGGATTTGTGTACGGACCTGTTTGGTATACCAATACGAACGGTTATGAAACCGCTGCTTCATTCAAAAACGGAGGCGACTTCTTTACGGCCGGTCACTGGAAGAACAGGCAGGCTGCTCAGGGACAGGCTGTGATCATCAAGGACAAGTCTAAGGATGTCACCTTAATGGGATTGGAAGCTGTCTTCAGGGATCATACCGATTACCTATTCCGCCTGCTCTCTAATGCGGTTTACAGCAAATAGAAAAAATAAGCACCTTTTCGGCAAGGTGCTTGTTTTTTTGTTATTGGACTTTTATAGCTATGGCATAATTGGCATCTCCATTTGACAGTTGTTATAGAAAATTTGGATGATGGTGATCCCGAGCTCATTTATGTTGTAAGAAAAGAAGGCCCGCTGTACCGAACAGCTGACCTTCTTTTTATTTTCTATGCATCTTAAATTCCAGGAACAGCTCGTTATAGTATGCCAGGTTCTTTTTGCCCAAGTTTTCATACACCTCGAGCTTTCTGGTCAGTTCAGGCGAAGGATAGAAGCGCTCATCATTCACCGTTCCTTTTGGCATATAGGATAAGGCTTTTTTGTTTGGTGTGGAATAGTTGACGGATTCTGCATTTTTGGCAGCTATTTTTGGATCCAGCATGAAGTTGATAAACTTATGCGCAGCTTTTATGTTCTTCGCTGTTTTTGGGATGACCATGTTATCGAACCACAAGTTGGAGCCCTCTTTTGGAACAGTATACTCCAGGTTTTTGTTTTCACTCATGATTTCTGACGCAACTCCGGACCAAACAAGTCCGATTGAAGCCTCTTCATTTTCAAGCAGAAGCCTGCTCTCGTCCCCCACGATCGCCTTAATGTTAGGAGTCAGCAGATCAAGCTTGCGTTTCGCTTGATGCAAATGATTGTGATTCGTATCATTCAGGGAATATCCGATGCTGTTCAATCCCATACCCATGACTTCACGGGCACCGTCGATCAAAAGAATCTTGTTCCGCAGATCAGAATCCCACAGATCGTTCCAGCTCGTGATTTTCTTTCCTCCAAGCATTTTTGAATTATAGACAATCCCGACGGTGCCCCAGAAATACGGCACTGAATATTTATTGTCTTCATCAAATGGAAGGTCCATGAATCGCTTATCAATGTAATGCAGATTCGGAAGCTTTGAATGATCAAGAGGAATGGAGCAAGCGCTCCTTCCGCATCTTATCGATCATGTACTCAGATGGAATAGCGATATCATACGTCGTTCCACCCTGCTCAATTTTGGTGAGCATCGCTTCATTAGAATCAAAGGTTTCATAAATCACTTTGACACCGGTTTCTTTTTCAAATCGTTTGATCAGCTGGGGATCAATATAATCGCCCCAGTTGTAGATCGTTAATGTGTTGCGCCCTGAATAACCTTCTGAGTTATTCAGCTCATGGACGGTATAAAAGAGAACGGCAGACACAAGAATAATCGCAAAGAAAAAACGGACAAGCTTGCTCATTTGTTAACCCCCCATCCGTTTGGCTTGTTGCGCTGTGAAATAAAGTAGTATACAACGACAAGCACGAGTGTAAACAAGAACAAGAGGGTGGACAGCGCGTTGACATTCAACGAGATTCCGCGGCGAGCCAGCGAGTAGATCTCAACAGAAAGGGTAGTGAAGCCGTTTCCTGTCACAAAGAACGTGACTGCAAAATCATCCATAGAATAGGTCAGCGCCATAAAGAAGCTGGCAAATATTCCTGGTGTAATATAAGGAAGTACAACTTTGGCCAGTACGTTCCATCGGCTTGCTCCAAGGTCTCTGGCAGCATCAATCAAAGTCGGGCTCATTTCGGACAGCTTTGGGAGAACCATTAGGACAACAATCGGAATGCTGAACGCGATATGTGACAGCAGTACGGAAAACATGCCGAGCTTTATTCCCGCCATCGTAAACAAAATAAGGAAGGAGGCACCAATAATAACATCCGGACTGACGATCAGTACGTTGTTCAGGGAGAGCAGTGTGTTCTTCGTCTGCCGTTTTTTCATGCTGTGGATGCCGAGTGCTCCGAATACGCCGATAATCGTTGCAAATAAAGAAGAAAGCAGAGCGATCACCAGCGTATTCATGACGATGATCAGCAAACGTGAATCTTGAAAGAGCTCTTTGTACCAATCCAGTGTAAAACTTTTGAAGCCGTACATCGTACCGCCGCTGTTGAACGAGTAGAATACGAGAAAAAAGATTGGTGCATAAAGGATCAGGAAAATCAACACGAGAAAGATTCGCGACATCGGGTTTATTTTATTATCCATCTATACCCCCCGCTTTCTGTTCCCGGTTACATTCATGATCAGGAACATGATTATAATTAAGAAAACGGCTATCGTCGATCCCATGCCCCAATCACGGGTGACAAGAAAATGCTGCTCGATGGCGGTTCCAAGGGTGATGACCCGGTTTCCAGCGATCAAGCGTGTCAGCATAAATAAGGAGAGTGCAGGAATAAATACGACCTGGCAGCCTGACTTTACACCGTTAATCGTCAACGGGAAGATGACGCGGCGGAACGTTGTCCATTTGGATGCGCCCAAATCATTGGCTGCATCCAATAGGGAAGGATTCATTTCATTTAAAGAGTTAAAAATCGGTAAAATCATGAATGGGATGAAGATATATACTGATACAAAAATAAAACTGAAATCTGTGAACAGGATCTGTTTTGATCCGACACCTATGGCTTCCAGGAAGCTGTTCGCAATCCCCTTTGTTCCGAAGATGCCGAGAAAAGCATAGGCTTTCAAGAGCAGGTTGATCCAGGAAGGGACAATGATCAATAGAAGCCATAACTGCTTATGCTTGGTTTTCGTGAGCAAATAAGCGGTCGGATAGGCAAAGATCAAAGAAATAAACGTAATCAAAAACGCATACCAGAACGAACTGAAGGCCATCTTCATGTAAACCGGCGTAAAAAAGTTCATGTAATTCATGAGCGAGAAATGGCCTTCGATATCAAAGAACGAATAATAAAGAACGAGAAGAAGCGGCGCAATGACGAACAGAACAATCCATAGCGCATAAGGCAAAAGGTATAGATTCTGGGTGATCTTATTGTTCATGGACAACTCCATGGGTATATGCTTCCAGACGCCGGTCGAAATCTGCTTCAGACTCCCCGAAACGAATGACATGGATGGCTTCCGGATCAAAATAAAGTCCGATTTCGTCTCCTACAGCTGCCCTTTTCGTAGAATGGACTAGCCATTCATTGCCGTATATGTCGTAGCAGCTGATCTCATAGTGGACCCCGCGGAACAGCTGAGAATCAACACGTACTTTCAGTTTTCCTCGTTCAAGCGTTGTAATTTCCAAATCTTCTGGACGAATGACAACCTCAACCGGCTCATCCGGATTCAATCCTCGGTCGACACATTCAAACTGTCCGCCGACAAACTCAACAAGATAATCTTTGATCATGCTGCCTTCAACAATATTGGACTCCCCGATAAAATCAGCTACAAACCGATTGATCGGCTCATCATAAATATCAATGGGTGTACCGCTCTGCTGAATCTTTCCCTTGTTAAAACAAAGATTTCATCAGACATCGCCAGAGCTTCCTCCTGGTCATGAGTAACAAAGATAAAGGTAATACCCAAACGCCGCTGCAGTTCACGTAATTCATACTGCATTTCGGTCCTCAGTTTCAAATCAAGGGCTGACAATGGCTCATCGAGCAGGATCACTTCAGGTTCATTGACGATGGCTCTTGCTATGGCTACGCGCTGGCGCTGCCCACCTGACATATCACGGATCTCACGTGTTTCATACCCTTCCAAGTTTACAAAGCTCAGTGCTTCTTTTACTTTTGTTTGGATCTCGGTGTTCTTCATCTTTTTGATACGCAGTCCAAACGCCACATTTTCAAACACATTTAAATGCGGGAATAAAGCATAATCCTGAAAAACCGTGTTCACCTGGCGTTTGTTGGCAGGTACATCATTAATTTTCTTTCCGTTAAAGTAAATGTCACCTTTAGAGGCTTCGGTAAAGCCGGCGATCAAGCGAAGAATGGTCGTTTTTCCGCATCCGGAAGGACCTAGCAATGTATAAAATTTTCCTCGCTCGATTTCAAAGCTGACGTTATCGAGCACTGCCGGGTCATCGTCATATTGCTTTGTCACATTTCTAAATTGAATAATTTCGTTCGTCATGGCAACCCTCAACCCCTCATCTAACTTTTTTCCATATATGGACGCAATTCTGCAAAAATTTACATTTTTATTCTGAACAATATACATGAAAACCGGACAATAATTAACGAAAAATGATCAAATGATAGGTATTAATATGTTCCTATTCTTTGTGTTTTCCGATGTACGCATCTATTCTATGAATATACGGTTTTTTGATCATGAAAACTTCATGATTAAGTTTATCTTAAAAGAGAGGGGGGGATAAAAAGGTGTGACAATCAAAAACAGGAGAGTTGGTGGGAGAAGGGACTCGATCATCGTGATGGAACGGCCAAATGTAGAGTGAAAGCGCTTGTACTAGTATGGAGGAGGAGATCATTGATGGTGTATACCGCAGAAAATAATCGTTATGAGTCTATGAAATATAACAGAAGCGGCCGCTCCGGGCTGCTGCTGCCGGCAATCTCTCTAGGGCTATGGCATAACTTCGGGGGAGTGGACACCTTTGAAAACGGACGGGCGATGCTCAGAAGAGCGTTTGATCTTGGTATTACTCATTTTGACCTGGCTAACAACTATGGCCCGCCCGCAGGCTCTGCTGAAGAAATGTTTGGCAAGATGCTAAAGACTGACTTCGCTCCTTACCGGGATGAAATGATCATATCAAGCAAAGCAGGTTATTATATGTGGCCTGGCCCATACGGGGAATGGGGATCCAAAAAGTATTTGATTGCAAGCCTTGACCAGAGCCTCAAGCGTATGGGGCTGGATTATGTAGATATTTTTTACTCCCACCGTCCAGATCCTAATACACCACTCGAAGAAACGATGGGTGCACTGGATGCGATCGTGCGTCAAGGAAAAGCGCTATACGTCGGGATTTCAAGCTACAGTCCGGAACAAACGGCAGAGGCTATTAAAATCCTGAATGATCTGGGCACCCCGCTCGTAATCCACCAGCCGAGCTATTCCATATTAAACCGTTGGATCGAAGACGGGCTTCAGGATGTTTTAGAGGAAAACGGTGTAGGGACCATTGCATTTTGCCCGCTTGCTCAAGGCTTGTTAACAAACAAATATATAAGCGGTGTTCCGTCTGATTCACGTGCGGCAAAGTCGACAGGAGCGTTGGGAGAGAATGAAATCACTCCGGAAGTCATTGAAAGAGTCCGCAGACTCAATGAAATCGCAGCTGACAGAGGACAGAGCCTGCCGCAAATGGCGCTCTCATGGGTTCTACGGGGCGGCAAGGTCACTTCCGCTTTAATAGGTGCAAGCAGAGTGAGCCAAATTGAAGAAAACATTGCAGCACTGGATAACCTTGATTTCAGTGATCAAGAGCTGCAAAAAATTGATGAAATTTTAACGGTAAACAGCTTTGTGCGATAAATAGATAGTAGTAAAAGCCCTCTCAAATGAGAGGGCTCGTTTTTATTTTTTGCTTTTGTTTTTAAGAGAAGGTGAGGAAGGCAGCTTCCTTACCCATGCGCCAGAAGTATTGGAGAGTGTCCTTCCAGTATTCGCAGATGGTGATGAATTTTTAACAGAAGTAATCGGAATGCTGTTAATATCAATCGTAATCGGCGTAATAACGGGTCTGTCCTATTATTTTTCTTTAGAAACCAAGGGGCGGTCAAAGACAAAAATCGTCATGGCAATATCAGCCTCAATATCGATATCAGAAAAAATGCGGAGGATGGATGCTCCGGCAAGATCTTCAAACTTTCTTCGCACACTCAGATCGGTGTAGATTTTTTTGACTAGACCGGTACGCGCTTCGTGAACCATTTTTTCGCCTTCTTTTGTACCCATCATGAATTTTTCGATATTCGTTAGGTTTCCTTTCATCTCACTAACTGCCCAAGAGCCAACGAAGCATGTGCTGATTTCCCTAGGACCGTTGCCGACGAATTCCTTGCGTATTTCACGGACAAGCATACTGAATTGATGCTCTATATTTTTGGTCATTGCATTTTTCTCCTTTTATCTTTATATCGTTTACCTTTAGGCGTCAGCAGGATATAACTGAAAGCCAGCAGGAGGATGACGATTGAAAGCCAAAAGTTTGCTAACGGGTTTCCGTTGTTGACAATAATGTAACGGACACTGGCCGTAATTCCAATGTATAGGAGATAGCTAAGCGGAAAGTGGTGGCTTTCGCTAAAGTAGGTCACAATCATGGAAATGAAGGCAAAATATAAGAAAAACACGAGTACTTTACCAAGTATATCATGAACATTATGATTTCCTGTGCAGGCGTCGATTAATAAATAGATAAGCTCTCTGAAAAGAAAAAATACCAGGATCCCGCCGAGCAGTACAAGAGAGAGATTTAATAATTTCTGCAATCCTTTGCTGATGGTTTTCCACTTTTCCGGTAAGATGATTTCTAGCATTCTGACCACATTACTCCTTTAATCCTTCCCCGACACCTTTTAAAAGGTTCATTCCGAATCCGATGGCCCGGTTAATGTCAGGGTCCTTCAAAGCTTTCATCAGGTCAAAGACGCCTACCTTTTCATTATTGGCGAGTGCCCTTTCAGCTCTTTGTAGTCCATTCCCGAGGCTGCTCATCAGTTTCTTCGTCATGTCAGGGTTGGTTTCGGACAAAACACCGGCCGCTGCCATCATATTATTAATAGCATTGGTCATCTGGGGGCGGAGCAGCTGTTCAACCGCAATTCCCGCCACCTTTTCCTTCGCTTCAACAAGGCCGTTCACTGCTCCTATAATCCCGCTGTCATGAAGCTGATGAAAAAGCTTGATGAGTTCCTTTATTCCATCTGCACTCTTCGCAAGATCTTCTAAAATCGTATCAATACTTTGTTCCTGCAGTTCTTTTTCCGTATGGGCTGAATGAGAAATTTTCGTAATTGGTTCTGCCATTATCGTCGGCCTCCCACTGGTTTATTAATGTCGGCAATCGGCTCATAGTCCTCTCTCGCCCACTTGCGTTCCACCTGAACACCCGCCTGAGGATTCCGTTCAGCATACCGCGGATTATACATGGGAAGCGGTGCTCTGCCTTTCACATGAACAAGTTCCATTCGCACTTTTGTCTGCTTATAGGCAGGAGTCTGAGTCCTGACGTCACCAACACTTCCGGTCAGCATATTAATAGCATTTTCGTGGCTTACGGAATGCATCGGTACATACAATTCATTGCCTTTGACTCGGTCTGTGACGATACAACGCAATTTAATAAAACCGTATGGTGAAATCAGGCGGACGGAAGAGCCGTCCTGAAGTCCTCTTTCACTGGCAAGCTCGGGCGAAACTTCAACAAACACTTCAGGTAGCTTATACTGGATGCCTTTTGACTTGTTTGTCATATTGCCTTCATGAAAATGTTCAAGCAGACGGCCATTGTTTAAGATCAGATCAAATTCCTTTTCATAATCCACTGGCTTCACATATTCAGCCAGGGAGAAACGTGCTTTGCTGTCAGGGAAATTAAAGCGCTCAGTGTAAAGAAGCGGCTCATCACGACCGTCTTTTTGCACCGGCCAGACAAGGCTGTTCCATCCTTCTAGACGATCATAAGTCACCCCGGAAAAAATAGGGGAAAGACTTGCAATTTCATCCATAATTTCACGGGGATGTGAATAGTTCCAGTCCGTTCCCATCTGCTTAGCGATCTGCTGGATGATCCACCAGTCAGGCTTGGATTCGCCCATGGGTTCAAGTGCCTGATACAAACGCTGAATGCGGCGTTCGGTATTGGTGAATGTGCCATCCTTCTCCAGTGATGGAGAAGCTGGTAGAACCACGTCGGCAAATTGAGCGGTTTTGGTAAAGAAAACGTCCTGTACCACAAAGAATTCCAGTTTGCTCAGCATGTCGTGGACATGATTGGAATTAGAATCCACCCAGGCCATATCTTCTCCCATCAAATACATGGCTTTAAGGTTGCCTTTTTCTACCTCCTGAAGCATTTCAATGTTTGTAAATCCAGCTTCCGGGGAGATGGATACCCCATATGCTTCTTCAAACTTTGCACGTGCAGCATCATCTGTCAGTCTCTGGTTGCCGGGAAGCCATTGGGGCAGGGTTCCCATGTCACAAGAACCTTGTACATTGTTATGTCCCCGCAGCGGATAAGCACCTGCACCCGGACGCCCGAAATTGCCGGTGGCCAGCAGAAGATTGGCGATTGCAGCAGATGTGTGGGATCCGGCGATATTTTGAGTGACACCCATGCCCCAAAGAACACAGGTGCCGTCAGCCTCATGAATCATTTCCGCCGTCTTCACCAGCTGTTCTTTGGAAAGTCCTGTGACTTCCTCTGCATAATCAAGCGTATATTTGTTCAGCAGCTGAAGGTAGTCCTCATAATGGTTAACCCTTCCTCTGATAAATTCTTCATCATGCCATCCCTGGTCGATAATATATTTTGTCACTGCTGCCAGCCAGACGAGGTCAGAGCCTTGTTTCGGATGGAGATAAAGATCGGAGCGTTCGGCCATTTCATGCCTGCGAAGGTCGGAGACAATGAGTTTTTGTCCGAATAATTTCTTCGCCCGTTTGACCCGTGTGGCCAACACGGGATGGCCTTCTGTAGGATTGGCTCCGATTATGATCACAAGACCGGCGCTTGCAATATCCTTGATCGTACCGGAATCACCGCCATAGCCGACTGTTGCAAGCAAACCATCGGTGGCCGGTGATTGGCAATAACGTGAGCAGTTATCGACATTGTTCGTTTCGAATACTTGCCTGGCCAGTTTCTGCATAAGATAGGAATCTTCATTTGTAGTTTTGGACGAACTGACAAAACCTAACGCATTGCCGCCATAAGTATTCTTTATTCGGCTCATCTTTTCTCCGATAAGGGAAAGAGCCTCCTCCCAGGTAGCCGTTACAAACTCATCGCCTTTGCGGATGAGGGGGGTAGTCAGGCGCTGATCGCTGTTCACGAAATCCCAGCCGAATTTTCCTTTGATACAGGTAGAAACACTGTTGACAGGGGCATTTTCAGCAGGTTCAATTTTTAAGATCTGACGGCCTTTTGTCCATACTTCAAATGAACATCCGACTCCGCAGAAGGTACAAACCGTTTTTGTTTTTTTGGTCCGGGTTTCACGCATTGCCGCTTCCACTTCGGAAACAGCAAATATTCCGCTGTAGCCGGGTTCCACTTCTTTGATGAGGTCAACCATCGGATTGAGAAGATCCTTTTTGATCCCGGTCATGAATCCCGCTTCTCCAAGCATTGATTTTTCCATTAACGCATTGCAGGGACAGACGGTCGCGCATTGGCCGCAAGAGACGCAGGAAGATTCATTGATCAGTTTATCGTTATCCCATATGACCCTGGGCATGTTTCTTTCCCAGTCGATAGTCAGCGTTTCATTCACCTGAAGGTCCTGGCATACTTCCACACATTTCCCGCAAAGGATACATTGGTTGGGATCATAGCGGTAGAACGGGTGGGACATATCCACTTCATAGCCTTTTTCGCGGAACGGGCGGGTTTGATGCTCCACTTCCAATAGTTCTGCAGTGTTATGAACCTTGCAGTTTCCATTGTTATTATCACAAACCGTACAGTAGAGAAGGTGATTTTCTAAAATTCGATCCATCGCTTCATTCTGGGCTGTTTTTGCAGAAAGAGATGAGG
Organism: Fictibacillus sp. NRS-1165; assembly: GCF_050468105.1. Classification (NCBI taxonomy): domain Bacteria; kingdom Bacillati; phylum Bacillota; class Bacilli; order Caryophanales; family Fictibacillaceae; genus Fictibacillus; species Fictibacillus sp. NRS-1165. The sequence continues at coordinate 37,275 of NZ_JBDPNU010000030.1, read as the reverse complement.
TGAGGATATTCATGCCTTCCTTTACTTCGGTGGAGCAGGCTCTCATCAGTTTCCCATCGATTTCACACATGCATGTATCACAGGTCTGGATCGGCCCCAGTGTTTCGGAATAGCAGATGTGCGGATGTTCAACTCCCTTTGCCAGAAGATGATCGAGTAACCTTGTCCCTTCTTCTGCCTCGTGCAAATCTCCGTTAATTTTCATCGTAATCTTGTTCGCCATCGTTATCCTTCCTCCTATTTGTAAACATAAAAAAACCCACCATAAAACAACCTGTGCTCCGCTCGCTGCAGCACAAATTCCTTTACAGTGGGTTAATGGCTAAGCATTTGAATACCAGCTATCCATCCCGCTATTACTTTAAATGACAGGCTCTTCAAGCAATTGATCATTACCGAAGAACGATGAACATTTTCTGTTTTTTATTATATCACGTTGAACAAGTGAATCAACTGCAATGTTATTCCAACACAGTTCTTGAAATGTCGCGTATTGTGAAAGTTCAATCGTTGTCATGTAGGGAAGTCCCGGATTTTCCGGATGTGGATCCGGGTTTTTTGGTTGCCCGACGTATCTTATCGGGTATGCACGTTTTCGCAACATCGGGCTCTAATATAAGATACGCATGTATTTCGAAGAGACCCCGCAAGTATTTCACAGAGATCGGCATGTAAATGATGGAGAGCCGCCTGTAAGTCCCATAGATCCGCATGCAAATAAATCTCTGCGTCAACACAATCCCCGCTCAACTTGAAATTCCCCCGGATCTGCATAGATTCGGGGGAATTTTGCTCAATCAAACTTTTTCGCAGAATTTTTCTTCGTAATCATGTAAGCAATGAGTAAAATGACAAACCAGACTGGTGTAATGAATAATGCAATACGGGTATCTGCCGCAAAACCGAGAACGACGATAACAAAAACGAAGAAGAGAAGGACGATCCAGTTAATGACCGGTGAAAGCGGCATTCTAAACGAACTCTTTTTCGCATCTTCAGGATGCAGTTTACGGAAACGGAGGTGGGAAACCAGTATGATTCCCCAAACCCATATGAAACAGATCGTCGCGATGCTTGTCACCAGTGTGAACACTTCTTCTGGCAATAAATAATTAAGCAGGACGCCAAACGATAGGAAGAAGGTCGACACGATCAATGCCCGTGCCGGAACTTGTTTTTTGTTAAGCAAACCAAGCTTTTTAGGCGCTTTTCCTTCGTTAGCCAGTGTATACAGCATACGTCCGGTACTGAACAACCCGCTGTTACAGGACGACATGGCCGAGGTTAAAACAACGAAATTGATGATACCGGATGCCGCCGGGATGCCGATCAGTTTAAAGACCGACACGAACGGGCTGCTGTCAGGGTCGATTTTATCCCATGGATAGATGGACATGAGAACGATCAGTGACCCGATATAAAAGAGCAGAATCCGTGCTGGAATGTTATTGATGGCACTCGGCAGTGTTTTGTCAGGGTCTTGTGCCTCACCGGCCGTTACACCGACAAGCTCAACTCCGGCGAACGCGAAGAGTGCCATCTGAAAGGCCAGAACAAAGCCAGCGGATCCATTGGGGAAAAACCCGCCATGACTCACAAGATTTGATAACGAAGCTTCCGTCCCATGGCTTTCATAGCCCATCACAATCAGGGCGATCCCAATCACAATGAGGGCTAAAATGGTAATGATTTTAATAAGAGCGAACCAGAACTCGATCTCGCCGAACGCTTTGACCGCCGACATGTTTATCAGAAGCAATATGAGTACGGCAGCTAGTGCAGTCAGCCACTGAGGAATGCCTGGAAACCAGTATTTTACGTAGAGTCCGACAGCCGTAATCTCCGCCATCCCTGTTACGATCCAGCAAAACCAATACGTCCAGCCTGTGATAAAACCTGCCCATGGCCCAATGAACGATTCGGCAAAATGAGTGAACGAGCCGGATGTCGGGTTGTACAAGAGCATTTCACCCAAAGCACGCATCATAAAAAAAAGCATGACTCCTATAAGTGCGTAATTCAGCATGATGGCAGGCCCCGCCAGGTGAATCGATTTTCCCGCACCTAAAAAAAGACCCGTCCCAATCGCTCCCCCGATGGCAATCAGCTGGATATGCCGATTTTTCAGTCCCCTCTTCAAATCTTCTTCTTTTTTCAACGCCTGCACCAACCTTTCCGAAAACAAAGATAACGAGTACAAATTTTCCGGCCCAACACTTATTTTTCCCCTAGTATGGCCAAATATAACGAGCCTATTAAAAGTATGTTAAAAAAGGATAGAAAGCGCTTAAAGTAAAGGAGATAGGGTATAAACATTCCGAACCATGGAACATATCTGAAAAATGGCAACTAGGGAGGGTTATGCATGAAAACCATTTTTGGAAGGTTAACACTGGCATTTTTACTTGTTTGTGGAGGATTGGCTGGATGTGGAACAACGGAGAAGACTTCAGGAGGCTCTTCACAAAAAGCAGAGGCAAAGAATGAACCGGCAAAGAGTGCTCAAAAAGAAGAAATCGCATCAAAAGCAGAAAGTGCTCAGAAACAAGAAGCTGTTCCCCAAAAAGCAGCAGCTCCGGTGAACAAACCGAAAAACGTAACCGTCAAGGGAGTATATATGTCTGGGTCATCAGCAGGCAATCATACTAAATTTAATGAAATGGTCAATCTGGTCGATGACACTGAGCTTAACTCCATCGTGATGGATGTTAAAGATGATGAAGGTAAAATTACATACGATTCCAGCGTACCTGAAGTAAACCATTATGGCTCTGATCATCATCCGAAAGTAAGTGACATCTCTCAGCGAATGAAAGTGCTAAAGGGCAAGGATATTTATAGTATCGCGAGAATCGTCACCTTCAAGGATCCTTATATGGCAAACAAGAAAAAGGAATTTGCCATGAAGAAAAAAGACGGCAGCCTATATTACAATGATGGCATACCATGGGTCGACCCATATAAAGAAGAGTATTGGAAGTATGTGACCGCTGTGGCAAAAGATGCTGCAAAGCAAGGATTTGATGAGATTCAATTTGATTATGTCCGTTTCCCGGATAACGGGGAACAGGTCGACCGTGAAGTAAAATTCGCTAACCCGAACAAGAAGTCAAAAGCGCAAAACATTCATGACTTCCTGCTTTACGCCAAAAAGGAACTCAAACCCTATGGAGTCAAAGTATCAGCCGACGTGTTCGGAGTGTCCACGAGCCAAAAAGACGATTCCGGCATTGGCCAGCAGTGGGAGTCGGTCACACCGGCTGTCGATGTGATCAGCCCGATGACGTACCCGTCACATTACGGGCCGGGGGTGTACGGTATACGTGTACCGGATGCCAAACCGTATGAACTCATTAAGAAAGCTCTCACCCCCGCCATAAACCGGGACAAAGTGCTTCAAGAACAAAAGAAACCGGTCGCCGAAATCCGTCCGTGGTATCAAGACTTCACCGCCACCTGGGTCGACGGCCATATCAAATACGGACCACAGCAGATTAAGGATCAGATCCGGGCAGGACAGGAGCTTGGTGTGGATGAGTACATGCTGTGGAATCCGCAGAACAAGTATACGGAAGAGGCATTCAAAAAAGTAAAGTAGTGACCAAATAGACCACTGTTAAAGTGGTCTATTTTTGTTTGGAACGGCACCCATCCTCATCACTATGTCACCAGTTGCCTTTTACACTCATAGAATATAGGCAGGAAAGCAACTGCCAAGGGGCTTAACCGGAGTGATGGATGCCATGTACAGACTTGCTGAAGTAAATCGGGAAATCGCATACCGCAGTTCTACCCTTCTCGATCTCCAGAAACAGGATGGATCATGGAGGTTTTGCTTTGAAAATGCGTTAATGACGGACGCCTACATGATTATCTTATTGCGGACTTTAGGATGGAAAAACGAACAACTGATTCAGCGGCTCGTTCAACGTTTATTGTCCAAGCAGGAAAGGAATGGAGCGTGGAAGGCCTTTCCTGATGAAGAAAAGGGAAATCTGACTGCGACAGCGGAAGCATACACCGCTATTCTCTATTCTGGGCACGTGCCAAAGGAGGCAAGCCGTTTAAAGCAAGCTGCCAGTTTTATCATCAATGAGGGCGGGTTAAAAAAGGTAAGCCTGCTTACAAAGGTCTTTTTTTCTTTTAACGGCCTGTACCCGTGGCCAAAACGTACAGTTGATCCTGCAAGGATCTTTCGAATCATGGATAGAGCTCAATTAAACTTTTATGATTTCAGCAGCTATGCAAGGGCACATTTTGCCCCTGTTTTATTGGGGATGTCTCAGAAGTTCCAACTGCGGTGCAGCAGCACGCCTTGTCTGAATCATTTGTATAAAGAGAAGGAAGATGGTTTTTGGGAAGAGACACAGATTGCCCGCAGAAAGGCTCCATATTCTTATCATACGGCCTTTCTGGAAAACTATATTCTACAGCGTATTGAAGCGGACGGAACCTTGCTGAGCTATGCAAGCACCAGTTTTCTTATGGTATATGGGCTCATCTCAATCGGCTATAGGCAGGATTCTCCCGTTATAAAACAAGCCGTCCATGGCCTGATTTCCTTGCTTTGCTATAACGGAGAGACCTTTCATATCCAAAATTCACCCTCAGCAATATGGGACACCTCTCTGGTAAACTATGCGTTATTGTCTTCAGGAACTGCATCTGGACATCCCAGCCTGATAAAAAGCCTCAGGTTCATCCTGAGGAGCCAGCATTCGAGCTATGGTGACTGGAAATATCATAATCCAGATGGATCTCCGGGTGGATGGGGTTTCAGCGAAGGCAATACCATCCATCCTGATGTGGATGACACACAGGTGGCCCTTCGAACATTAATCCGCTACCAAAAAAGGAACAGGAACGTGAATTACGCCTATAAAAGAGGAAGAGACTGGCTGTTATCCATGCAGAATAAGGATGGTGGATGGGCAGCTTTTGAGAAGAACAACGATAAAAAGTGGCTGCGAAAATTGCCTGTTGAAAGCGCGGCAGATGCCCTTACCGATCCTTCCACCGCTGATCTTACCGGAAGAACCCTCGAATTTTTCGGCAACTATGACGGTTTGCAGCTGCCGTCGCCACGGATTAAAGCAGCTGTGCAATGGTTAAAAAATAATCAGGAAAACGAGGGTTCCTGGTACGGCCGCTGGGGGATCAGTTACATCTACGGTACCTGGGCCAGTGTGACAGGATTGATGGCGGCCGGATCCTCTGAGCTAGACCGCACGATCCGAAAGGCAAAGGGGTGGCTGACCGAAATTCAGCATTCAGATGGCGGCTGGGGGGAATCATGCAGAAGTGATATCGAAAGGAAATACATTTCCCTCCCATACAGCACCATTACCCAGACAGCCTGGGCCCTCGATGCCATGATCGCCGCATGCCCTGCACCAAACCGAACGATAAAAAGGGGCATCGATTATCTCTTAAACCGGGAAAACTATAACGTTCAAAGCCTGACCTACCCGACAGGCGCCGGATTGCCAGGAACTTTTTATATTTATTACCACAGCTACAATCATGTTTGGCCGCTTCTTACACTCTCCCATTACAGGGAAAAATATAGAGGGACAGAATAGGGGATAAACAGGAGTAATCCAGGTTTTAACCCTTATCCTTTCCGCTTGTACAAACGGCACTCAGGAACACCCTATTGAAAATGGGGTGTTCCTGTTTATAAGGATCGATCCGGACTTCAACCAATTATGTAGAATTTATTAGGAAAAATCGGCTAAATCTAATGAATAAACCTGATAAAATTAGGATGTGATTAGAGATGCAATTTCTTTACAGCCAAGATTCACTAACAGTCATTCAGTGGATATTAAGAGCCATCCTTTCTTTTTTCTTTTTGCTGATTGCGGCCAAAATTATGGGGCAGCGTTCGATCTCTCAGTTAAGATTACTTGATTTCATAATGGCTTTATCCATTGGAAACATTATTGCCCACCCATTGTCGGATCAACATCTAGGGATGAAAGGTTCTCTTATTACAATTAGTGTGTTAGTGCTTTTGTATCTTGTATTAATTTTTCTAAGTCTCAAATGGACGAGGTTCACTAAGTTTATCGATCCTTCCCCCTTCACACTAATAAAAAATGGCGAGATCATTTATAAAAGTTTAATCAAAGCAAGAATACCGATTGATATCTTATTATCGGAATTAAGAAAAAAGCAAATTGACGATATTCAAAAAGTAGCATTAGCCTTGTGGGAACCAGATGGTACGATATCGTTTTTTTTAAAATCGCAATATAACGCAGCAACCCCTGAAGATATGAGTATCATGACCACTCCATTCGCTTTTCCTAAAACTCTTATTAAAGATGGGAAAGTTGATTTTAATCAATTAAAGGAGATGGGGAAAAATGAAGATTGGGTCAAAAGACAGATTAAATCACTGCACGGTGTAGAAGTAAAAGATGTTCTTTTAGCTACAACGGATGATACTCAAAAAATCAACGTGTTTTTATATAATAAGTGATACATCCAAAATTCTTTGATCACGGAATGAAATCCATAATATCCGTTAGAGATTCCTCCTCCGTATTTCGATCCCGCCGATTGCTTCCAATGCATGAGCGAACGATTTAACTGAAGACCCTGTTATTTCAATTCCCTGAGCTTGCAGGATTGACTGCTTATTTGTTGCTAAAATTTGCTGCGTAACGCCTATCGCTTGCAAAAACTGGCCGACCGTTTCCAGCCACACTGCTGAAACGACTTTCTCATCCCCTGAGGAGATCCAAACCCCAAGAGCAATAACATCTTCATATTTTAATTTGAGATCTTCGTTTTCCGTAAATTTGTCATCATTTCCTGTGTTCATAGCACATGCACCCCGATCATTGCGGTTGTTTTATACAAATGAAACAAGGGATTACACTTCTCTCAGGTTATAGTATGGTGAGGCCAAGTTTTTGTGAGAACAGGGGCTCTGGGCTTTTGATATTCCTAAAAATTAACACAAGCAAAACAGTTCTCTTTTTCCAATTTATGTTGTAGTATACAAAGGAAGAATATTTCCGACTAGTTTTATTGGATTAAGGGGTGATTTGATGGAGTTCGCTTCTTCTAATACATCAAAAAATGAAGAAAGAAAGCGGGCTGGTGCAGGGAAAAGCATCGGTTCGGTTCAGACTTACTGGGTGGTTTTTGCAGGCTTGTTAACGGTTGTATTGAGCTATGCAAGCATTCAGGCTGGAGGTTTAAAGCAAGGAATGCTCTTGTGGCTCGGCCTTCTGCTTGGATTTACACTCTTTCACGCAAGGTTTGGTTTTACATCTGCATTTAGACGGTTTATGGCAGTTGGGAACGGTGAAGCCATTCGTGCGCATATGCTGATGCTGGCAGTAGCCAGTACGTTGTTTGCAATGATATTTGCGGCTAACGTTACTTTATTCGGCGGAAGTCCGGTAGGAAACGTTTCACCGGTCGGAGTAAGTCTCATTGTGGGGGCTTTTATTTTCGGAATCGGAATGCAGCTCGGAAACGGTTGTGCATCTGGCACATTGTATGCTGTAGGCGGCGGCCGTTCTGGAATGTTTCTCACCTTAATCGCGTTTATTGTCGGCTCTGTTTTTGGAGCTTGGCACTTCGATTTTTGGATGAATCTCCCTGCATTTAAGCCTTTTTCCTTGGCGACAAGCACAGGCCTTGGCTGGTTTGGAGGCTGGTTGATCCAAATGATGATTCTAGGGGGCATCACCTGGATTACATTTAAAGTGGAAAAGAAACGCCGTCCTCCAAAAATGGCTCCGATTCCAGGTGCAAAGGGCTGGGCGCGTGTCGTCCGCGGTTCATGGCCAATTTTAACGGCAGCTGTCTTCTTGGCCGTGCTTAATGCCGCAACTTTGGTTGTTAAGGGAAGTCCGTGGGGGATTACTTCCGCTTTTGCCCTTTGGGGATCGAAGGCTGCCCAGTCAATGGGAGTGGACGTGACCCAGTGGGGTTACTGGGCAGGTGAAAAAGCGGTACCTCTCCATCAATCTGTTTTTATGGATGGAACAAGTGTGATGGACTTTGGCCTTATTGTGGGCGCACTGGCTGCCTCTACACTTGGAGGGGTATTCCTTCTAAAGAAAGTGCCCCTTCGTACAGCAGCCGCGGCGATCATCGGCGGAATGCTCATGGGGTATGGAGCACGCCTTGCTTTTGGATGTAATATTGGCGCATATTTTAGTGGTATTGCTTCCTTTAGCCTGCATGGCTATGTTTGGGCGATTATGGCGATGCTTGGAACCTTTTTCGCTTTGTATATCCGTCCGTTATTCGGATTGTCCGTCCCAAAATCCACCGATAAATTCTGTTCTTAATAAGAAAACGAAGCCGCAAGTTAGTGGCTTCGTTTTTTTTTGAGTTTATCGTTCTATTCGAATGTCATGGGGGTTTTTTGAATTTACCGTCCACTTTGTGTCGATTACCGTCCACTTTTTACAGCTTACATGCGGCTTTTCCCCATTTACATGCCAAACGTAGCACGTTACGTGCGACACACAGCATTGTTTGAAATTTCTTTTAGAATTTGAAAATGTGTGCGCTTTCTTTGAATTAATAAATACTACATACCCTCTTAAAAGTATTTTCACATACCAATTATATTATATTGTTAAAATATGTTGGGTAGGTGGGTTTTTTTTGGATTTTATTTGGTTCTTTTTTATCTTTATATCGATTGCGTTTCCTTTTATTCATTCTATTCATTGTTTACCTTTATTTAAAAAACGAAATTCCGAATCGAAACAGATGATCGAGGAGCAAAAGGGAGTAAGTGTTTTAATACCTTGCTATAATGAAGAAGGAATCATTGAAACTTCAGTCAGCAGTATGAAAACATTATCGTATTCCAAGGCTGAAATTATCTATATTAATGATGGATCGACAGACAAAACGATGTCTTTGCTGCATTCCTTATTAAAACTGACTCCTTGTCTAAAAGCTCATACGAATAAGCTGACTCACAAGGAAGTAAAAATCTGTTACCAGTCTGAGCTCTTTCCGAATATTTTCGTCTTGGACAAATTGAACGGAGGGAAAGCGGACGCACTCAATGCAGGAATAGATTATGCTAGTCAGCCTTTAGTTGTGACCCTCGATGCAGATACAATCTTGACGGACGGAGCATTGCCCGCTGTGAATCAGGCATTTGCAGACGATAGTGTTGTGGCTGCTGGAGGCATGGTACATGTCCTGCAAACAAAAGTTGAGAAACCGATGGATGGTCTATCCTTGCGCGGTGCCAATATGTTGGTACGTGCACAAGCGATGGATTTCTTAAAAGCATTTTACGTAAATAAAGTTTCACTGGCCCGTTTCCGTGCTTTAGCAGTCATCTCAGGTGCGTTTGGTATTTTTACAAAAAAGGCCCTTTTGGATGTAGGCGGATATCGATCAACGGTAGGCGAAGATATTGATATTACATTAAAAATGCATAAGTATATATCCAAAAAGAAAAAAAGGAAGGTTCTTCTCATACCTGACGCAGTTTGTTATACGGAACTGCCTGAGAACTGGAGAGATCTTTTCAAACAGCGGGTGCGTTGGCAAAAGGCATTTGTTGACTGCTTGTTTTACTTCGGTCCATTTTTGTTAAAAACCCTGTTTACCAAGCCTGTTTCCTTCTTTTATTTATTTGAGGGTTTCTTTGCAGGAACTCTTGCCGTTTATATCATGACAGGAGTATTAATTGCTGATAGCATTTCCGGAGAGTTATTTTCATTATCTTTTCTAATGATTTACCTGCTCTATATCCTCGTAATCGGTTTGGTGTATGACATGGTAGCTCTTGGAATGAGTGAGCGATATGGATATGCCTTCCAAGAGGAAGATACGTATCCAATGCTTTTGGTTATTCTCTTTGATATTTTTGTGTATCGATTCATCACGATGTTTGCTGTAATCTTTGGAACGATCGATTACTTCTTCAATAAAAAAAGTTGGAATAAAGTAGCCCGAACAGGACGTCGGTATGAAGTGGATAGTAAAACGGCAGCATAGAAAAGTTATCTTGTGAAAGTGGTTATTCAATGAAAAACTAACCTTGGACAATGATTTCCCTCCTTTTTGGAGGGTTTTTTCTTATTCTGACACAGGAAGAAACTTCCCTTTTTGAAAGACAAGAGTTAGCTGCCATCTCAGGCAGCTTAGTTGGACTGGACAGGCTGCTTCATCCAGGGTTGCGAAGTTAGAGGATAATGGGATTATTGAGGGGTATAGCATTAAAGTCAATCAAGCAAAAATGGGGTATTCTGTTCACGAAATTATACATATTTATACGAAAAGCACGAATCATCAACCTTATTTGTCGTCCATAAAAAACAAGAACAATACGTCATAAACAACTACAAAATCAGTGGAGAAAGTGTTACCTTCTCGAATGCAAATTTCTATCCCATGAAATATTAGATGAATTTTTGACAAGCTTGAGCAATTATGTGGCTATAAAAATAAATAGTGCATCCTAGAAATGGATAATTGTGAATAAATACACTTCAACTAACCGATGCAATAGTTGAAGAATAGTCATTTTCAGGGTTAATACAATGACCACTGAGAAGCGGGGGACAAATAGGAAGGGATTTATGATACAAGAAAAATTGATTTCGGCGACCATTCGGCGACAACTAGGAAGCTTGCTCCAAACTTCATTCTAAAACAAAAATAAAAACCCCTTGTATACCAAGGGGTTTGAAGACATATGTATGGTGGAGACTAGCGGGATCGAACCGCTGACCTTTTGGCTGCCAGCCAAACGCTCTCCCAGCTGAGCTAAGCCCCCACGATGTGTTGCTGACAAGAAAAATTATATAACAGAAGCGGAACGAAAAGCAAGCTTTATTTTAACAATTCTTTCAATGAGATTTTCGAAACGAGATGGGCCTTAATAAGGCTTATTTTATTGGCATAATTTCTCATCAAGTTGGAAAACTAACATGGTAAAATCAAGGAATAAAGGAGGACACATGTATGCAACAGCAGCAACCGAATCAGGGACAAAATCAACAGCAGCCAGTATATCAGCAGCCGCCGAATGTGATCACCGGGAAAGACTTTAACTATTTAACGGACATGCTTTCATGGAATTTGCTTGGGTTTAAGAAGGCGCATTTCGCGGCGGGCCAGTGCCAGGATCAGCAGGTCAGTGCGGCGCTTGAGAGGGCGTGCCACATGCACGAAAAGCATTATCAGCAGATTTTGCAGAAGCTCCAGTCCGGCGGAAGCCAAAATACAAATATGAACCAATAAGGGGGAACGAAGATGAATAACAACCAGAACAAAATTCAAAACCCGGAGTCTCCGGTTCCGAAGACACCTCAGATGAATGACCGGGATTTCCTGAATGATATTCTATCGTATGAAAAGTATATGACCACTTCTTATTCAACAGCGATGAATGAAGCGAGCCATGATGCGTTATACCAGGAGATTCATTCGATTTTCGATGAGACAAAGAACATGCAGCGTGAACTGTATTCGCTCATGTTCCAAAAAGGATGGTACTCGCTAACACTAGAACAGCCGCAGAAGCTGCAGCAGGCGGCCCAGCAGTATGCGGGATACATGTCCCAGTTTCCTCATAATCCGCCCATGCAATAATGCCTTAAAAGCTGTGGAACTTTTTCCTCAGCTTTTTCCTTTATAAGGATTTTTTACCATTCGCTTTGCGGGTAAAATAAACTGGTATAGACAACTAGTCCCATAATCTTAAAAACCTTCTGGGCCTATTGCTTTGTTTTACTAGAAGTCCAAAGGAAACGACAAATTCCTCCAGAAAGATGTATCGTTCATAAAACTAAAGGAGGATAAAATGCTATGAAGAAAAGACTAGTATTTTTTTGTGCGATGGCCTGTATGCTCGTCGTGTCTTCGTTTCTTGGAGCAGTTCCAAAACAAGCAGTTGCTGCAAGCCGGCCCGATCAAAGTGACTTGATCATCTCCAGCAACATACCGCAGGCTATTAAGGAGTTTAACGGTGGTCAAATCCAGCTTCATGCTTTGCATGTAAATAAAAAAGACGGCCATTTTACGGAAACTGAAGCCATGAGATGGTGGTCAACGAATCCGCTGGTTGCCAAAGTAGACCGCAATGGACTTGTAACACTAAAGGGTCATAGCGGCAACACCCATATATTTGTAACAGACGGACGAAGGATCGATCATACACATATCTCCGTAAAAAAACGTAAAGGCAACAAAACTGCGGTAATCCATAAGCAAAATGGAAAAAGGAATAACGTGATCCCAACCGCTGTCAAACACATGACGGTGGAAGAAAAAGTCGGCCAGATACTCATGCCGGACTTTCGTACATTTAATGGTAAGAACGTAACGGAAGTAACACCGGAAATAAAAGCTCTAGTTAAAAAATATCATTTGGGCGGAGTGATCCTCTTCAGAGAAAATGTTGTAACGACGGACCAGACGGCAAAGCTGGTCGCTGACTATCAGGAAGCTGCAGAAAAGAACGGTCTGCTTATCTCCATTGACCAGGAAGGCGGTATCGTGACCCGCTTGCAAAGCGGAACTGATTTTCCAGGCAACATGGCTTTAGGTGCAGCACGCTCACCTGAGTTAGCTGAAAAGGTAGGGAAAGCGATTGGTGAAGAGCTGAACGCGCTTGGGATTAATTTTAACCTGGCACCTTCGCTTGATGTGAATAACAATCAGGACAATCCGGTTATTGGCACTCGTTCCTTTGGAGAAGATCCTCAGCTTGTGTCAGATATGGGGACGGCATACATCAAAGGCTTGCAGTCGACAAACACCGCAGGCGCAGCGAAACATTTCCCGGGGCATGGCGATACAGCGGTTGACTCCCATATTGGACTTCCAGAAGTGCCCTATGACCTTGAACGCTTGAAAAAAGTGGAGCTGTATCCGTTCCAAAAAGCGATGGATGCTGGAGTGGACGCAATCATGACTGCGCATGTCACCTTTCCAAAGGTTGACCCTTCCACGGCTATTTCCAAAAAAGACGGGAGCACCATTGCGATCCCAGCCACACTTTCTCATAAGGTACTGACGGAGCTGATGAGAGACGATATGGGCTTTAAAGGCGTCATTACAACAGATGCGCTGAATATGCAGGCGATTTCTGACCACTTTGGGCCTGTCGACTCTGCCATACGCGCGGTGAAGGCGGGATCGGATATTGTGCTCATGCCTGTAGGCCTGGAAGCAGTGGCCAATGGATTGTATGACGCCGTGAAAAAAGGTGAAATCAGAGAGCAGCGATTGAATGAATCGGTTGAACGCCTACTAACTCTTAAAGTAAAACGATCCATCTTCAAACAAGAGCAGCCGAAAGACGTCAATAAACTCATCGAAAACGCCCAGAAGGTAGTTGGTTCACCAGAACATAAGCAGCTGGAAAAGGAAGCAGCCAATAAATCCATTACTCTACTTAAAAATGATAAAGCTCTTCCGTTAAGTAAAGAGGGGAATGGGCAAGTCGTTGTCATTGGCAACTCCTATGTGGAAGACCTGGCTTCACAGGTGAAACGAGTTTATCCGAACAGTGTCATGATTAAATCGGCAGGACCATCCTTAACTGCTGATCAGCTTCAAACAGTAAAATCGGCGAAAGCTGTAATCGTTGGTACCTACACATCGACCGTAGCCGGACGCGCTCCTGACAGTGCACAAATGAAGCTTGTTAACCAAGTGATCAATGAAAGCAGCTCGCCTGTCATCGGCATTGGCACCCGCAATCCGTATGACATTATCGCCTATCCAAACGCCGATGCCTACATTGCACAGTACAATTTCAAAACGGCGAGCTTTGCCGCAAGTGCAGATACCATTTTTGGCCTAAACAACCCGACAGGAAAACTGCCAGTAACGATCTATAACAGCAACAAGGAAGCACTGTATCCATATGGGCACGGACTATCTTATTAAGGGGTGAAATGAGATGAAAAAATGGTTGAGTGCAGGGATGTTATTTGTTTTGATGATCTCTTTGCTGTCCTCGGCGTTGGCAAAGGATGATAATCATCATAAAAATTCACCGCGGAATTTTAAAACCGGTGTAGAAGTGCTGCTTCAAGACCAACAGGACCTTTTAAAAGGAAAGCGTGTCGGACTCATCACGAATCCGACAGGTGTCGATGGGAAGCTCAACAGTATCGTTGACGCGATGCACAACAACCCGAACTTTGAACTAAAAGCTTTATACGGTCCGGAACATGGGGTTCGGGGAAGTGAGCAGGCCGGCTCCTATGTGGATTTTTACATTGACAAGAAAACAGGGCTTCCGGTATACAGCCTTTATGGGAAAACAAAAAAACCGACACCGGAGATGCTCAATGATATTGATGTACTTGTGTTTGATATTCAGGATGTCGGTACCCGTTTTTACACATACATCTATACGATGGCCTATGCGATGGAAGCAGCAAAAGAAAACAACATTGAGTTTGTGGTGCTTGACCGTCCGAATCCGCTCGGCGGCGAAGCAGTGGAAGGTCCTGTGCTTGAGCCTAAATATGCTACGTTCGTTGGCTTATATCCGATTCCACTTCGCCATGGGATGACGGTCGGTGAACTCGCGATGCTTTTCAACAAGGAGTTCAATATTAACGCTGATCTGAAGGTCGTAAAGATGAAAGGATGGCACCGCTGGAAGACGTATTACGAAACCCCTCTGCAGTGGGTGATGCCTTCACCTAACATGCCTACCGTGGACACCGCATTCGTCTATCCGGGAGCAGGATTGATCGAAGGGACAAATGTATCAGAAGGAAGAGGAACGACGAGGCCGTTCGAAACGATCGGGGCACCGTTCATTGACGGAGACGTCCTGGCCCAAAAATTGAACGAGCTGAAGCTTCCGGGAGTGATGTTCCGGTCAAATTCATTCACGCCAACGTTCTCAAAATTCGCAAATGTACTATCAAACGGTGTTCAAATTCATGTGACCGATTATGGTTCCTATCATTCTGTGGATACAGGGCTCGCGGTTGTAAAAACGATTCATGATCTGTACCCGAACGACTTTCAGTTCAGAGCCGAGAACAGCCAGGGTATTTCGTATTTTGATAACCTGATCGGAAACGGCTGGGTACGGGAAGAAATCGAAAAAGGAACGTCTTTGCGAGAGATCAAAAAGAAGTGGATCCCTGAGCTTGAACAGTTCAAAAAGGTCAGAAAGCACTACCTTCTTTATAAATAAGGTAATAAGACCTATCTTCTGAATAAACTGAATAGTTCGACTGGTATAGACAACTAGTTATAAGCGTGGTACCCTGTGCATAGAGATAATAAGGATGGTGAGTGGAGATGAAACCATTACTGATAACTGGAGGGACTATTTATACAGAGAGTGGTGAGCTGGAAAATGGGTACCTCATTATTAATGGCCAGCAAATAGCAGAGGTGGGTAAAGGAGCTGATGCGTTTAATCGAGAAGATTATGATGTACATGTGCTGCCCGCCAAGTGGTCTGTTGTTCCTGGCATGATTGATCTGCACATTCATGGTGCCGCCGGAGCAGATGTGATGGATGGGACAGTGGAGGCTTTAAAGACGATGGCAGTCACTCTTCCTCAGGAAGGAACAACGAGCTTTCTTGCAACGACGATGACGCAGGGCGAAGATGAGATTGAAAGTGCATTGCAAAACGTCAGGGAGTATATGGGAGAAAACAATCCTCCTGGGGAGGCGGAGATTATCGGCCTTCATTTGGAAGGTCCGTTTATTTCCCCGAAGCGGGCAGGAGCCCAGCCTTTGGACCATATTAAAAACCCGGACGTCGAGCTTTTCCAGAAATGGCAGGAGCTTTCCGGCAATGCTATTAAACTCGTAACCTTGGCACCTGAAGAACCCGGTGGATATGAACTGTCTTCCTATTTAAAAGAAACTGGAGTAGTCGCATCGATTGGCCATTCTGACGCGTTGTATGAGGAAGTTGTGAAGGGCATTGATTCTGGTGTTACACATGCGACTCATCTGTATAACGGGATGAGAGGCCTGCACCACCGGGAACCCGGAGTGGCAGGAGCTGTTCTGCTGCATGATGAGATCACAACTGAAATCATAGTGGACGGCATCCATTCCCGTCCGGAGATGGTCAAGTTCGCTTACCGCAACAAAGGGAGTGAGCGGGTTGTTCTCATTACCGATTCAATGCGGGCGAAGTGTATGGGCAATGGCTTTTATACGCTCGGAGGACAGGGTGTAACGGTCAATGGAAATGAAGCGACACTGGCAGACGGTACGCTGGCCGGCAGCATTTTAAAGATGAAAGATGCCGCCCGGAACATGAGAGAGTTTACCGGATGCTCAACGGAAGACATCATACAGATGACCGCCGTCAACCAGGCGAAGGAGCTCGGTGTTTTTGAACGCAAGGGGAGTTTGTCAGCGGGCAAGGATGCCGATGTTGTCGTGCTGAACGAGGAAAAAGAAGTTATGTATGCCTTCTGCCGTGGAAAACTTTCATATCAGCAGAAGGAGGGCGAAAACCGTGAAAATAATTGAAGTTGCGGATTACAAGGAAATGAGCAGGGTTAGCGCACAGATCATTCTGGAGAAGATCAAGAGCCAGGAACACGTCACACTGGGGCTTGCGACAGGAGGTACACCGCTAGGCACGTACAAGGAGCTCGTTAAGGATCATGAAGAGAACGGAACGAGGTATGACCTTGTTCACACGTACAACCTTGATGAATATGTGGGACTGGCGTCAAGCGATCCGGAGAGTTATCACGCGTACATGTGCGAGCATCTTTTTCACCCGGTCCATATCCCCCTCGATCAAACGAATATTCCGAACGGAGCAGCAGAAGAACTCCCTCAGGAATGTATGCGTTATGACACACTGATCGAGAACATTGGAGGCGTGGATTTGCAGCTGCTCGGTATCGGCCAGAACGGGCACATCGGGTTTAATGAACCGGGAACGCCTTTTTCATCCAAAACCCACATCGTCGACTTAACGCCATCAACACTTGAGGCGAATGCAGAGTATTTTGCCGACCGTTGTAAACAGCCGACACGAGCACTGACGATGGGGATTTCTACTATTCTGCAAAGCAAGGAAATCCTTCTTCTCGCTTCAGGAGAAAAGAAACAGGAGGCCCTGTTCCATCTTTTGCGTGGAGAGGTTATCGAGGCCGTACCGGCATCGGCTTTGAAAATGCATGACCGTGTAACGATTATTGCAGATTCACAAGCACTAAAACTGGTGAACTCGTTAGGGAAGTGAAAACAGACATGATTGATAAGTACTCACCTCTGCCGATCTATTATCAAATTGAAGAAGCGATTAAAGGACGGATTGAAAAAGGGGAACTTCTGGAAGGGGAGATGATTCCTTCTGAACGGGAGTACGCTGAAGCGTATGAAATCAGCAGGATGACCGTCAGGCAGGCTATTACGAACCTTGTCAATGATGGTTACCTGACCCGCCGAAAAGGCAAGGGAACCTTTGTCGCCAACAAAAAGATTGAGCAAAAGCTGGTCGGACTGACGAGCTTCACAGAAGATATGAAGGCAAGAGGCCTTTCACCATCCATTAAACTATTGGATTATAAGCTGAGTGAAGCCCAGGGAAAGACAGCTTCAGGTTTAGGGATTCCCTCTGGAGCAACGGTTATTGAGTTTCAGCGGGTACGGCTGGCGGATCAAATTCCCATGGCTCTCGAAACCACGTTTCTGTCGGCTGACTTAGTCAGGGGGTTGAACGAAAAGATCGTACAAGGGTCGCTCTATCAATACGTAGAGGAAGAGCTTGGCCTGAGCATCGATTATGCGACACAGGAGCTTGAAGCCTCCGTCGCCCGCGAAACAGAAAGCGAGATTCTTGGGATCGCGAAAGGATCACCGGTTTTATTTATTCGAAGATATACCTACCTGACGGACGGGCGTCCATTGGAACTCGTGCAGTCGGTTTACCGAGGGGACCGTTATAAATTCACCATCGATATGCAGCGGGGATGATGTAAGCGTTTTTTTCGAATTTGAGCTCGCTTAGAAGTGATGTTTAGCTCCAACGTCCAATGCTGAAAACGGTGAAGCTTGTTTTTGGCTTAGGTCCTCGATAGATGAAAAATAAGATCTTCTTTTCATCTTTAGTCGCTTCACTCTTACCCTTCAACACATAAGGCGTGTTTGCTGTGTAAGAGTTCCAGCGCTTGTCGGACCTTAACGGAACGCTTACGCTTTTCTTATAAGGGGGATGACCATGAAAAAAGAACAATTAATGGCACAGCAGATTACTGAAAAGCTGGGCGGCGCCGAGAA
The DNA here is from genome assembly GCF_050468105.1 of Fictibacillus sp. NRS-1165. Taxonomy (NCBI): domain Bacteria; kingdom Bacillati; phylum Bacillota; class Bacilli; order Caryophanales; family Fictibacillaceae; genus Fictibacillus; species Fictibacillus sp. NRS-1165. Next base: position 19,029 of record NZ_JBDPNU010000030.1, on the reverse strand, counting down.
CATTCAAAACTTAACGTACTGTATGACAAGGCTTCGTGTGACGCCGAAGGATGAATCCAAGGTGGATAGAGCGGGAATCAAGGAGATCGATGGTGTCATGGGTGTTGTCGGGGATGAAACCCTGCAGATCATAGTCGGTCCTGGAACAGTCAACCGTGTCGCCGATGAGATGTCCAGAAAAACAGGGCTTCAAGTATCTGCGCTGGACGCCGATGGAGATGATGACCTTGCGAAAACAACGAAGGAAGAGATCAACCGGAAGAACGCTACACCGTTTAAGCTGTTTCTGAGAAAAATCGCCAGCATCTTTATTCCGTTAATCCCGGCTATTGTCGGTTCAGGATTGATCGCCGGCATTACGAATGTTCTGGTCCGAAGCGGTGTGCCTAAGGACGTACCGTTAATGCAGATGCTCGATATGATCGGCTGGGGACTATTTGGTTACCTTGCGATCTTCGTCGGGATCAATACTGCAAAAGAATTTGGCGGAACACCAGCACTTGGAGGCGCTGCCGGAATCATGCTGATCAACCCGGCGCTTGCCAACATCACATTGTTCGGCGAAAAGCTGTTGCCAGGGCGGGGCGGTCTGATCGGTGTCATGCTTGCTGCTGCCTTTATTGCCTGGAGTGAAAAACGAATCCGCCGTTTCGTGCCAGCTGCTGTTGATATTATTGTAACTCCTACTTTAGCTTTACTGGCTACGGGAATTGCGACGCTGTTTGTTCTTCAGCCTGTTGGCGGCTTCATCTCCGATCTCATAACAAAAGGTTTATTAAATCTTCTTGATATTGGTGGAATTTTTGCCGGACTCGTACTTGCAGGCACTTTCCTGCCACTTGTTGTTACCGGTCTGCACCAGGGCTTGACTCCTGTTCATATGGAACTATTAAACTCAATTAAAGTGGATCCCTTGCTTCCAATTCTCGCGATGGGTGGAGCCGGGCAAGTCGGTGCAGCCTTTGCGATCTATTTTAAAACCAAAAATGCCAAGCTTAAGCGAGTCATCAAAGGCGGTTTGCCGGTTGGTATCCTTGGAATCGGGGAGCCATTGATCTTTGGTGTAACTCTTCCGCTCGGTCGTCCGTTTCTTACAGCATGTCTAGGGGCAGCCGTTGGAGGAGCCTTCCAGGCCTTCTTTAAGATTGGTACGGTGGCGATTGGTGTTTCCGGACTTCCGTTGGCATTCTTGATAAAAAACACGAATCAGATCGTTCTTTATATCGTAGGACTTGTGATAGCGTATATTTTCGGCTTCATCTTTACCTGGCTGTTTGGCTACAAAGAGTCAATGGCGAAGAATATTTAATCACTAAAAACTAGGGAGTGGCGGCATGTTAGGAATTTCAGTCTATCTTGGAAACGATCCAGACCAGAACACGCGGTGGATCAAAAAAGCCGGCTCCTGCGGTTTTCAAAAAATCTTCACCTCGCTTCATATACCGGAGGAGGGTGCCTCTCTTTTACGGGAGAGGCTGATCCATCTCGGGGAAGCAGCAGGGAAGGCCGGTATGGCCATCATGGCTGATGCGGGACCACGATCACTGAAAAACATTGGCGTCAGTATGGACTCACTCGGTCAGCTCCGTGAATGGAACATCAATGGCCTCCGTGCCGATTACGGATTCCCGGATCATGAAATCATCGCCTTATCACAGCGATTGAAGGTAGGCATTAACGCACGTACTCTTGATGAAAAAAAGGTAAACACGTGGAACCGCAACGGACTGGTCATTCAAAATGTAGAAGCATGGCATAACTTTTATCCGCGCCAAAACACAGGAATCTCTTCGGCTTTCTTGTTGGAGAAAAATAATTTTTTAAAATCACTGGGCCTGCAAACAGCAGCTTTTGTTCCCGGTGACAAGAAGCTGAGAGGACCTGTATATGAAGGTCTTCCCAGTCTTGAAAAACACCGGAAAGCCGATCCATTCCACGCGGCGGTCGAACTGTCCAGCCTACAGACCGATCATATTTTAATTGGGGATGTGGAAGCCAGTGACGTCACACTCGAGCGCCTCTCTTCATGGAAGGACGGTATTTTGACGTTAAGGGCGGAATGGACAGAAGGAGAGGCTGCTTCTGTTATTCATACGAATCGGCAGGACACTGCCCGTGACGTGATACGCTCGGTGGAATCCAGGTCGTATGCGAATAATGGAAAGAAAGTTACAGCGCAGGATCCGCCATTGCCCCGGCCGGTCGGGACGATCACGATCGATAATGAAAAATACGGGAGATACGCTGGAGAGCTCCAGATTACAAAAACGGATCTGCCTGCAGATGAACGGGTAAATGTCATCGGCCGGGTAAAGGATGAAGATTTGAAGCTGCTTCCTTATATCGGACCGGGACAAAAATTTTTAGTGCAATGAAAGGGATTTTCATGAAAATCAATCATCTAGCAACTGAGAAAAGAAATAAGGCCACATTGGATATTGACGAATGTTCGAGCCTTGAAGTGGTGCAAAAAATCAATAAAGAGGATCAAGTGGTACCGTCAGCAATCCAAAAGGTGCTCCCTGAGATCGCTGCTGTCGTGGACCAGGTCATTGCTGCATTCCGTAAAGGAGGAAGGCTCATCTATACGGGTGCGGGAACTAGCGGAAGGCTCGGGATCCTGGATGCTTCCGAATGTCCTCCGACCTATGGAACGCCGGCAGAGATGGTTATCGGTATTATTGCAGGAGGCGACCGAGCCATTCACACTGCAGTTGAAGGTGCAGAGGATGACAAGGAAGCGGGAAGAAATGATTTGAAGAAACTTGATCTCACCAAGGACGATGTCGTCGTTGCGATTGCAGCCAGCGGAAGGACTCCTTATGCGATTGGTGCACTGGAGTATGCCAATGAGATCGGGGCGGTGAGTGCCGCGCTCGTTTGCTCACCTGATTCTGAAATGAGTGAGGTGGCACAATACACGATTGCTGCGGTCGTTGGTCCGGAGGTGGTCACTGGATCTACACGCATGAAAGCAGGCACTGCGCAAAAACTCGTTCTTAACATGATCAGCACCGCATCCATGATCGGCATCGGAAAGGTATACAGTAATTTGATGGTCGATGTACAGCCGTCCAACAAAAAGCTGGTTCAGCGCGCGAGGAACATCGTTGTGGAAGCGACGGGCTGTTCACCTGAAGAGGCAGAACATGCGCTTTCGGATCATAATGGTTACGCGAAAGGAGCAATTCTGCAGCTGTTGACCGGGCTTTCCCCGAGTGATACAAGAGCACTTTTGGAAACGCATAACGGCATGCTCAAACAGGCGCTCAAAGCAAATGGAAGGGATAACAACTAATCTAAAAATAGGGGGGATCTACAATGTTAGGTTTTTTACAACAGATTGGCCGCGCACTCATGCTGCCAATCGCAGTATTGCCGGCAGCCGGGCTTGTATTAAGACTTGGCGCCCTTTGGCATATTCCGTTCATGGAAAAAGCGGGGAATTCGATTTTTGAAAATCTGGCTATCTTGTTTGCGATCGGTGTGGCGATCGGTTTTTCAAAGGATGGAAATGGGGCAGCAGCACTTGCGGGTGCCATCGGATATTTTGTTTTAACGAGCGGAGCCACCGCCATTGATAAGACTATCAATGTAGGTGTGCTTGGAGGAATCGTTTCGGGGATTGTTGCTGGTCTCCTCTATAACCGTTTCCATAATATTAAGCTTCCGGATTACCTGGGTTTTTTCGCAGGAAAGCGGTTTGTCCCCATAGTCACTGCAGGGGCCATGGTTGTTCTTGCGGGTGTCTTCGGATTTGTCTGGCCGCCTATTCAAGACGGCATTGAAGCCATCGGCCACTGGGTCGTTAACGCAGGTGCTTTCGGTGCTGCTGTTTTCGGATTCTTAAATCGTCTTTTAATTCCGTTGGGCCTTCACCATGTGTTAAACAATTTCCTCTGGTTCGTGTTTGGCGAGTACAAGGATGCCCATGGGGATCTATGGAGGTTCTTTGCGGGAGATCCTTCAGCAGGATTCTATATGTCTGGCTTCTTCCCGATCATGATGTTCGGATTGCCGGCTGCGTGCCTTGCGATGATCATGGCTGCCAAGAAAGAGAAACGAAAAGCGGTTGCCGGGATGCTTGGCGGACTCGCATTTACATCCTTCTTGACGGGGATCACTGAACCGATCGAATTTTCATTTATGTTCTTATCCCCGCTCCTGTATGGAATTCATGCGCTTCTTACTGCGGTTTCCATGGCGGTTGCCGTCATATTAAACATTCATCATGGCTTTACGTTTTCCGCAGGGGCCATTGATTACTTCTTAAACCTGGATATCGCAACACGGCCGTGGCTGCTCATACCGGTCGGGCTTGTCTTTGCAGCCGTTTATTATATCGTCTTCTACGCCTTGATCGTCAGGCTGAATCTTAAAACACCGGGACGTGAAGAGGATGAGGAAAGCATTGTTGAAGATTCAAGTGCTGGAGCAAGTGATGACAAGTACAAAGGGATTGCGGGACGTTATCTTGCTGCCTTAGGCGGTGCAGAGAATATCAATGTTCTGGATAACTGTGTCACAAGACTGCGTTTAAAAGTGAAAGATACAGAAAAAATAAATGAACCGGGCTTGAAGCAGGCTGGCGCAAGAGCTGTAATGAAGCTAAGTTCCACTGATGTTCAGGTGGTAGTCGGAACGGACGTCGAAGCGGTGGCGGAAGCCATGAGAAAGATCATTTCCAATGAAGAACGAGTTTCATAGAAAAGGAAAAGGGCCCTCAACTGAGCTGGGGGTTCTGTTTTACAGCTTGGATTCGAGGAATTGAGCCAAAATGAGATGGAATTGATCCGAACTGGACTGGAATTGAGCGCAACAAAGAATAATTGAGCGAAACACGGCTATAATTGATCCGATTTTAATATTCAGACTTCTTCGCGGCGCGATTTCAACTCCTCATTCTCTACACCCTCATGCGTATCCAAACCACCAAAAAACCGGCCTTCCATCGAAGACCGGTTTTCCTGCTTTTAGTACAGACCTTTACCGCCGAATCCGTACCCATAGCCGTAGCCGCCTAAACCGCCGTAACAGCCATAACCGCCGTAACAAGCGCATCCAACAATAATCAGCAGGATGAATAGGACAACAATTAAACTAAAGTTGTTAAAGAGACCACCAGACATTATCTTCACTCCCGGATTATTTTATTTAAGAGGTTGCCCTCCTCCTCCATACATCATATGAAACCATGCAGGCTGAGAAACCGAGGCATAAGCGGATTTTTAGCGGCGGGGCTATAGTCAGCCTTGTTTTGTGTTGCTGAACGATCCGACAAGGGAATCTTTGTTTCTGTAGTTGGTCAGAAGGGAAATCCCCACTAAAACCACAAATCCAGTAACGATGCCATACATGATCGGGTTTGTGGAAGAAATTCCTTCGATCAGCAGGCCGCCGATGACAACGATGGTGCTGGCAAGAATGGAGTAAAAGCCTGCGTTGGCCGTTGATTTTTTCCAAAATAACATGAGCAGTACAGGTACGAAAATCGCGCCGGAAAGAATCGCATAGGCGACATCAAGAGCGACGAGAACGTCTTGGATCCATACCGCAAACGTAATGGCGAGAAGGCCGGCAGCAAGTGTCGTCACCCGAGAGAGCACCAAAAACTTCTTGTCACTGATATCCTTTATAAAATATTGGCGCAGGATATCATTGGTGATCAGGGTGGACGAAGCGAGCAAAGTGCCGGATGCGGTTGACATGAGCGCTGACATGACACTGGCAAGAACAAGCCCCAGGATTCCCGAAGGCAATATCTTTAAAGCAAGCATGGCAAAGGTATTCTGCGTATTGTCGATGTTCGGCAGGATGATAAAGGCACACATCCCGATGATGCTGCCTGCCAGCGCATAAGCGATGGAATAGAGGCCCGCATACATGGAACCTTTTTTTGCAATGGATGGTGTCCTGGCTGTAAACACGCGCTGCCAGATATCTTGTGAAACCACCATGCCAAGCGTATAAAGTAAAAAGTATTGAAAAATCTGCTGATAGCCGATCGTTGACAGGCTGAGGTGGGACTCCGGCAATTTGGAAAGCAAGTGACCGAAACCGTCAGCCTTTGCAATGCTCATCGGAAGCATGATGGCAAAGATTCCGACCGTCATGACGATGAATTGGATGATGTCAGTGATAGTAACGCTCCACATTCCGCCGAGGATCGTATAGAAAAGGACAATTCCGCCGCCAACAAGCATGGAAGTCGTCAAATTCCAGCCGAGGAGCACGTTAATGATCGTCCCCATTCCGATGACCTGGGTCACCGCGACCATCAGTGTATAAATAGAGGCAACAATCGCTGTGATCAGCCTTGCTTCAGACTTGTATTTCTTACCGAGCAGCTCGCTGATCGTGGTGACTTTATGTTTGGAGATGCGTTTGATAAAAAAGGTGCCTAAAAGGATGATGCCGAGACCGATCATGGTCACAAACCAGATTCCTGAGATTCCAAATTCATAGCCGAGCTTCGCTGTACCTATGGTAGACGCCCCGCCCAGGATAACGGCAGACAAACAGCCGAGGTACATGAAAAGGCCGAGGTTGCGGCCGGCAAGCGCGAATTCCTCTGTCGTTTTGGCTTTCGTCGAACCGATGACGCCTACTGCAATCAATACAGCAAAATAAAGAAAAATAATAACTGTGTCCAAGATACCCATTTCAAAGCCCTCCCTTTATTCATTTTTGAATACTTATTGCTGTGCCTGTTCTATTTTTGTACTTAAACTTGCTTTTTTAAGAGCGATCAATGTGATCATTTCAAACATGACGGCGCTTGCAAGCATAGCGGTGATCTCTCCGCTGTCATAGGCAGGGAGTACTTCAACAAGGTCAAAGCCCACCACATTGAGCCCATCGAGATTACGTACCAGTTCAAGCGCTTCATGGCTCGTCGGACCGGCTGCTTCCGGGGTTCCTGTTCCCGGTGCATAAGCAGGATCAACGAAGTCAATGTCAAATGATACAAAAACTGGCCTGTCACCTGCACGATCATGGATTTTTCGGACGACTTCATCAAATCCTAGCTTTCTGACATCTCTCATCGTCAATACTTCAAAGCCGAGATCCCTTGCGTCCTGGATGTCCTCCTTGCCGTAAAGAGGTCCTCTCATGCCGACCTGGATGGAATGGCCGACGTCTATCAGGCCTTCTTCTACCGCTCTTCGAAAAGGCGTACCATGAGTGTACTTCTCGCCAAAATAGTGATCCCATGTATCACTGTGGGAATCAAAGTGAACGAGCGCTACTGGTCCGTATTGCTTAGCGAATGCTCTCAGGCTGCCGAGCGAGATGGAGTGGTCGCCGCCCATGATGACAGGAGTGACGCCTGAAGACAGCAAAGGTGATAAAAACTCCTCCATGTTGCAGTAGGTTTGATGAATGTTTCCAGGTACCACGTCGATGTCTCCATAATCCACACCGCTGCAATGATCAAAAATGTTAATTTCCTGTTCAGGATTGTACGGGCGGAGCAGGGTTGAAAAGTTGCGGATGTGCTGAGGTCCGTTCCTTTGACCTGTACGATTGGAAGCGCCGGTATCAAAAGGCACACCCACCACTGCGAAGTCCACATCCTCTGTTGTTTGAACGTGCTCCAGCCGCATAAATGTTTTCACACCGCAAAAGCGGGGAGAGGCCGAAGAATCTTTTGGTTTATACATAAATGTTGTCTCCTTTCAGGTGTTATACATTTTGTAGTTTGCGTCCTGGAAGCCGTTCAGCTTCGTATTCTGCAATGGCCTCCTCCAATACAGCAATGCCCTCATCGATCTGATTCTGGCTGACAGTCAGCGGAGGAATCATCCGGATGACTTCACCTTCGTTGCCGCAAAGATAGAACAGTACTCCTTTTTCCAGACACTTGTTGAGGATGGAGATGACACCTTCACCATTCGGGCCGCCATTTGGGGGATCCAAAATTTCAATGCCGATCATCAGGCCAATGGAGCGGATGCTCCCGACGATCGCGTGCCTTCCTTTCAGTCCAAGAAGCTTTTCACGGGCATAGGCCCCCATTTTGTTTGAGTTTTCTACCAGCTTTTCCTCTTTCAAAACTTCAAGTGTAGCCAGTCCCGCAGAACAGGCGATCGGGTTGCCGCCGAATGTGGTCCCGTGGCTTCCGAGCGGCCATTGCTTCATCAGCTCTTTGGATGCGACCGTAGCACTTAATGGCAGCCCTGAAGCGATGCCCTTTGCGATTGCCATGATATCCGGTGTTACCCCAAAGGTTTGGGCGGCGAACCATTCACCCGTGCGTCCGAAGCCGGTCTGCACTTCGTCAAAGATTAATAGAATTCCGTGCAAACTGCAGATTTCACGCATTTTTTTCAGCCAGGCCGCAGGAGGCACGATATATCCTCCTTCACCTAAAACAGGTTCGACAATCATACAGGCCACTTCTTCGGGTGTAACCTGATGCTTGAAAAGTGACGTTAAGTCTTTCTCGAGCTTGTCGGCTGCATATCGGCCCGGGTCCATACCTTTCGGACATCCTTCTGTTGAAGCATAAGGAACCTGGTACGTCAGTCCGTTCGGCTGCAAATACTTCCGGTACTTGGCCTTGGATGTGGTGACGCTTAGAGCTCCCATGCTTCGTCCATGAAAGCAGCCGGTGAAAGAGATCACATAAGGCCTGCGCGTCACATGCTTGGCAAGCTTGATCGCCCCTTCAATGGCTTCGGTTCCGCTGTTGGCGAAGAAGAAGCAATCCAATCCGGCAGGAAGGACCGTACGAAGTTCCTTGGCCAGTTTAAGGATTGATTCATACATGATGACCCCAGAGGGACCATGCATCAGTTCATCTGCCGCCTTTTTAATGGCCTCGACTACTTTCGGATGGCGATGACCGGTATTAGCGGTAGCGATGCCTGAAGTGAAATCCAAGTAAGTTTTTCCATCAAGGCCGTAGTAATAGCAGCCCTCCTCTTTTACGACAGGAAGATTTGGGTGATCCTTGGCCATCGTCGGAGCCAGCAGATCGGAAAGCTCGTTCATCAGGGTGTTCAGTTGTTGTGGCACAATCACGTACCTCCTTATGTGTTAGATTCTAAGGGGACATTTGCAGTCTTATTTTTCTTATCTTGCAAGAATTGTGCCAACTGTGTTCAATGGATGTCATACTTCTGCATTTTTCGTACGACAGAGGGCTGGCTGATCCCGAGAGCCTCTGCCATCTGAACGGTAGTCTTATAGTCTCTTCGCGCTTTTTGCACCATTTGTTTTTCTACATCCTCCAGCACTTCTTTCAAAGGCTTGCCGAGGTGGGAGGGCGGAGCGGAGATGGAATGAGAGGCCTTTATGGTATCCGGAAGGTGTTCTGTCGTTATGAGAGTGGAGGGAGAAATAACGACAAGGCGTTCTATGAGATTGATAAGTTCGCGGATATTTCCTTTCCAGTCATATTGGAGGAAATGATGAAGAACTGCTTCATCTAGCCGTTTTTCCCGTTTGTATTTCTCCTGAAAAACATCGAGTACATAGTGAATCAAAGGGATGATGTCTTCGGGTCTTTTCCTGAGCGGCGGAATGGTTAAGGGAACAACATTCAGCCGGAAATACAGGTCTTCACGAAATGTTCTTTCGTGAATGGCATGGAGAAGATCTTTATTGGTAGCAGAGATCAGGCGGAAGTCCACAGAGATGGGCTTGGTTCCTCCTACTCTGTAAAACTGTTTTTCTTGTATGCACTTCAATACCTTTACTTGATGAGCAAGAGGAAGTTCGCCGATTTCATCTAAAAATAGAGTCCCCCCGTCTGCGAGTTCGGCAAGCCCCATTTTGCCTTTTCGGTTTGCTCCCGTGAATGCACCTGCCTCATACCCGAAGAACTCTGCCTCAAATAAGGTCTCTGGGATTGCTCCACAGTTCACTTCAATAAACGGCCCCTTGTTTCGGCCGCTCTTGTTATGGATAAATTTTGCGATCAATGATTTGCCTACTCCAGACTCTCCAAGCAAAAGAACGTTCACATCCACTTCGGCTACTTGAAAGGAAGTGGTCAGGACATTTTTCATCTCTGTGCTGTTGGCAATGATGCCGCCGTCATAAAGCTGCCGGCTGCGCAATAAATCCAGCTCGCTCTTTACCCGTTCCATTTCATCTTCCATCGTTTGCAGAAACTTCTTCAGCTCCAGCAGTTCTGTCACATCATGGGAATAGCTGACCACTCTATAGATGTCTCCGTTCTCATTGAATACAGGAATGCCGGTCACAAGCAGTTTCTTTCCTGTGTTTGTCGTTTGGACGAAGGTGATCTTCTTCTTTTCTTTCAGCACCATCGGGGTGGCTATTGGCGTAAACATTCCATCTGCTGCCAGATCATAGACTGATTTGCCAAGGAGGCTTTCCGAGGAGACGCCGTATACTTTCCCAGTCGCCTCGCTCACTTTTAGAATAGTTCCATTGAGGTTGGTTACGAGAATATCATCTTGAAGGGAGTGAAGGATCGCTTCGTTTTCATTCCAAGGGTGAGAAATCATATTTGATCATCCTTTTTTATTCGTTTATGAATAATTATTTATTTCTGAATATTATAACGGATGAAACAAAGCCTGCCAACCAGAGGTTTTTCATGATGGTATAGGCAATAATCAGCACCACTGACATACAATAAAAAATATGAATAGAGAATGGAACAAAATCAGGGGAATATCATTCCAATACCTTCAAAAATTAACTAAAATAGAAAGTAAAAAGCAGGCGCTGCAGGCAAGAAGAATGGGATGGAGTGAAGATGATGGATTATATTGTGTATGATCTGGAAATGACGAACCGGTTATCGGAAATTATTGAAATCGGTGCCGTACGGCTGCGTATGATGAATGGGGAACTAGCAGTGACAGACCACTTTCAATCCTTTGTTCAGCCTAAGATGGATAGTTTAAATACGAGGATTACCAACCTGACAGGGATCACAAAAAAAGATTTGATGAATGCCCAGCCGTTTACGACGGTCATCAAGGATTTTAAGGATTGGATCGGCGAAGGAGAGTATTATCTTTGTTCCTGGGGACCGGAAGACAAATGGGCACTGATTACGGATGCCACGTTCCACAACACTCCTATTGATTGGATCATCAATCATAATGACCTTCAGTTCTTGTTCAGTATCCTCCATGACAGTGAGAAAGGCTTCCGTTATGGATTGACACGTGCCTTGAACAAACTTCAGATCTCTCTGGAAGGTTCGCAGCACAGGGCACTGGATGATGCCATGAATACAGCGAAGATTTTTGTTTCCATCCATAAAGAGATCAAGCTTGAGAAAAATCCGAATTCGTTTTTGGAGTCAAAAATTTTCGAACCGGAAAAGCTGGTCTATCAGTCCAAGGACGAGGAGGAAGACGGGACACAATCTCCCTTTGCCTCACTGTCTAAATTATTTGGATAAAACAATAGGGTTCTGGGAATTATATTTATAAAACTTTGGTCATCAACATATTCCATCCTTATAGGACAATTTGTTGATAAAAACGACAAGATGCGACATGGTCAATAGGATAAATGGTCTGGTAATCCAGAAAAAGTAAGATATGTCGTCATTTGACGAATTGTTTTTCTAGGAAAATGACCTCATATCTTTAATAATAAAGTAGAGGGGGTGATAAAGTTGGAATCCACATATTTTATAACGAACAAAAATAACCAACTTTTAGAGCTTATTAATACGATAGATTATATGGCGAGTGAAGCCACAGTTGATGAGTTGGACTGTATTGTGAAACTTAAGGAAGAATTAATCGCAAAAGACGGCATCAATGTATCACCGGATCAATATAACAGTATCATCTCCATACTTTTGAAATTTGTGCCAACTTACATAAAAGATGTTTGTTAACCTGCTGAGATGCTGCAGGTCGTTATAAGAGATAAAAAAGAAGGGCCGGCAATGGATGCCGGCCCTTCTTTTTTTGTGATTTATTTTATAATGCACAATCTAGAACGCCCTGGCAAAAAAAGCGATAACGGCAATGGCTCCTATAATGATGAGAATCGTGCGGATCATGTTTCTTTCCTCCTATAGGTTGTTCATTATAAATCCAACTACGACGATGATTCCGATGATCAATAAGATGGTGCGTATCACTTCTTTTATCTCCTTTATTTCTGCTTTTTATCTTTTTCTTTCTGCGATTCAGTATCAACGGATTTCCGTTGTTCGATTGCGCCTTGTTCGAACATGTCCTTCACATTTTCCTTTGTTTCTTTCTTTCCGTTTTCTTTTGATTGTTTGTTGTCCACTTTTTATCCCTCCTAATACATTAACTAAGGTACCCTGTCACACCTTTTATAAACATCAGGGCTGCATAACGATGGTGAATCCCTGAAATTAATTTTTTTCAAAAAAGTGGATAACAATCTTTTAAGAAAGGGAAGATTGTAAGGGTCAGGGCTTATAGCGACCGTGGAATAATAGGTGGAAAACTCGGTTTTTGTCGAATTATGGTATAATGGTTACTGTTGAAAATTTCTGATGATTAGGCGGTGTTTTTGATGAAAAACAACCAAGAGAAGTCCGCATCCTTTGTCCCCTACGTTCCCTCATCACGTTCATTGCCGGAACTTACTGTGGTTGCGATCGTTTTTGGTATTATTTTGGCTGTTGTTTTCGGAGCAGCCAATGCATATTTGGGACTTAAAGTAGGACTGACCGTTTCAGCTTCCATCCCTGCAGCGGTTATATCCATGGGAGTACTTAGAGGCATTTTTCGAAGAGACTCCATCCTTGAAAACAATATAGTACAAACCATGACAACTGCGGGGGAAGCCATTGGTGCTGGCGCCGTCTTTACGTTGCCGGCATTCTTCCTGCTTGATATTGATCTTTCACAGACGGTTATCATTTTTATCGTACTGACCGGAGGCCTATTGGGAGTTTTTATGATGGTTCCCTTGAGGCAGATGCTGATCGTGAAAGAACATGGAAATCTTCCTTATCCTGAAGGAACAGCCTGTGCTGAGGTTCTAAAATCAGGGGAAAAGGGAGGCGCCAACGCTAAAACGGTAGCTATCGGCTTTCTTTTTGGAGGTCTTGTAAAAGTACTGGGCGATGGCTTCATGCTGTTCAAAACCGAAATTGAAACACAAGTGGGCAAATTTAAAAATGCCGTAGTGGGTATGGACATTTTTCCGGCTCTTCTCGGTGTGGGCTACATTATCGGCCCCCGTATCGCTGGACAAATGCTGGCAGGAGGTTTGCTTGCCTGGATCGTATTAATTCCTGCCATATCATTTTTTGGCGCGGACAGCACAACCGCCATTTTCCCTGCCCATGATCCGATCGGAAAACTTGATGCATGGGGCATTTGGGACAGCTATATTAAATACATTGGTGCCGGGGCCGTTGCGGTTGCCGGGCTGATTACACTCCTTAAAACGCTGCCGACATTGATTTCCACAGCGGCCCAAACGATGAAGGGCTTTTCCGGTGGAGCGGCAAGCAGCGGGATCGAGCGTACTGATAAAGATATGCCTTTCCGATACGTCATTTTAGGTATTATCGCATTGGTGATCATCATTGGTGCCGCTCCTATAACGAACGTTGGCTTTATCGGGGCGATCGCCATCGCCGTTTTCGGATTCTTGTTCGTGGCTGTCGCTTCAAGGATCGTCGGTATCGTCGGAAGTTCTTCCTCACCGGTTTCAGGTATGACGATAGCTACTTTATTAATCGTAACGCTTGTTTATAAAGTCACCGGCCTTCACGGTATGGAGGGAATGAAGGCTGCCTTAACTGTTGCGGCTATCGTGTGTACAGCTCTTGCTGTTGCAGGCGATATCTCACAGGATTTGAAAACAGGGCATCTTGTCGGAGGTACGCCTTGGAAACAGCAAGTGGCCATGATGATCGGCGTTGTGGCTTCCGGTCTAGTCATCGGCATTATCTTGATTGTTCTAGATCAATCCTATGGGATGGGTTCACAGCAGCTTCCTGCTCCTAAAGCAGCCATCATGAAAGTGCTGGTTCAGGGGATCTTTGGCGGTGATTTACCATGGAACCTTATCTTTATCGGTGCCGCTATCGCGGTCGTCATTGAATTCTTAGGACTTAATTCATTGGTAGTCGCGGTAGGCCTGTATCTTCCAGTCCATATTTCGGCACCTGTGATGTTCGGAGGAGCGGTAAGATGGCTTGTGGATTCCCGTGCGAAATCCAAGGAAGAACGCTTGGCGAGGTCTGATAAAGGCGTACTGTTCGCCTCCGGTCTCATCGCGGGAGAATCTTTGCTCGGGGTGTTAATCGCTGTTCTTATTTTCTTTAAAATCGATATTCCAGCAACACCATTGACGGACAACCGATTGATCCCATTTGTGATTTTCCTGTCTGTCTGCTGGCTTCTGTATTGGGTGTCATCCAGAGCGAAAGTGGATAAAACAGAATGATGGGAGTTTTCCTATCACGTAAAAAAACAAAGAAAAACCTGTTAATCATGATTCCAAAGTTTAAACGAGGCATTCATACGGAGACCCGGGAGGAAGGAAAGGTGTACCTGATGATTCCCCGGACCAATCCAATAGAAAGGTTTTCCATCCGTTTTTTAAAGCAGCCCTCTTTTCTTTCGGTCAAGCTTGATGCGCTGGGTGCGTTTGTAGCAGCGCGAATCGACGGCACAAATAAGATTGAGGAAATCGCTGCCGGACTGGAGAGTACGTTTGGGGAAGAAGCCGCTCCTGTCGTTCCAAGGCTCGCTAAATTTATAGAAATGCTTGAAATAAACGATTGGATCATATGGGAAGACGAGAAGTAATTTATTTTGTTATCCCATATATGCCGTGTCTCATATCCTCTTGCTTTCATTCATATAAATGAGAAAAAGAAGAGGAGTGAGGAAATGGGATCCTTTTTGATTGTACTAGTGCCGGTCTTTTTCGTGTGCGGAGGCGCCGCGCTGCTCATCAGTTCTCTCGTAAAATCGGATACCGGGCAGTACGATATTGAAAATTTGTGGGAAGACCGGGAGTATTCATCTGATGACTATAATTTGAAGTAGAGGGAACTCCTTGGTAAGAGGGGTTTTTTCTCTTATGATCGATGAAAAACTTGAAAAGATGCGGGATTGCTGTTTTAATGGATTAGCAAAAGGGAACTCAGTAAGATAGCTGAGCGAATGTTTTTATACAGCTTCACGGTTATCAGATAGAGGAGGATTTTTTTGGGGAACCGAAAAAAGGTGATTTATGCCCTGACTGCTATCGTAGCAGCCATGGCAGTGGTTTTTATTTTTTACTCTGTAAAAAGCCCTGAGAAGCATGAGGGAAGTGAACAAAAAAAATCACCGAACACACATCTTAAACAGCCTAGACCAAAACAGATTAGAATTGTTGCGCTTGGTGACTCACTGACTTATGGAAGAGGAGATCCGAAGCGTAAAGGGTATATCGGCTTGGTCAGACAGGGGATGCAGAGGGAGTTAAAGCGTCCGGTCGTGCTGAATAACTATGGAATCAGCGGACAGCGTTCTGATCAGCTGTACAAGCAATTGAGCAATGGAATGGTATCGAGATCCGTGCGCCAGGCGAACTACATCTTCTTGTTTATCGGAACCAATGATTACAGGAAAACGGCTGGCTGGAACTTCAGGAATATTAATCAGAAGGAGATGGCAATCGGACAGAAGGTACTGTATCAAAACCTGGAGAAGATTACTGCCGAGCTCCGAAGCCAGAACAAAAGAGCGCATATTTATATTCTCGGATTGTATAATCCTTATACGGAAAACTTCTATGATGAGGTATCTGCCCGCGTCATTAAACGATGGAACGCGTCGATTCAGCAGGTCAGTGCAGAGACACCGAATTCCACTTACATTTCCACCTATGAACTATTCGCAGGCATTCAAAAGCGTGAATATTTCTCCGATCAGATACATCCTAATCCTAAAGGGTATTACAGGATCGCTCAACGGGTGCTCGGTGAACTTAAACTGAGGTAGTATTCAATTCATGCAAAAACCCCGGACAGGTTTGACCCGTCCGGGGTTTTGTTTCGCTAGCAAGAGCAAAGTGATGAGCGTCTTTTTAATATGTATCACATACTGTTGCTGCAAGCGAGGCTGTGCACTAAAATATTCGCATCTTGACTGGAAGTAATTAACGCTTGATTTCGTTCTCGAGTTTGCCGTTCATATCAATCATGAAGCCGATTTCACGTCCAAGGAGCTGGCTTAGTTCCTTGGCTTTCTTGTCGCTTTCATTCTTAATCTGTTCTATAGTCAACTCACCTTTTAATCGGGAAGATCCTACAATAATACTTAAGTCTCCTTTTTCAAAAAAAACAATTCTCATCGTTCTGCCTCCTATTTAGGAATTTCTGTCTATTCCTTATATATTTCGCCCTAATTAAAAAAGCTGTCGGGGTAAATCTATGAATTAATTGAGCAGTATGACTCTAGTCTACCCCTTATTAGCTGCAAAGATTAATAAGAATCATAAATTAACGTAAAAATTTACCTTTCCCTCCAAAAAAGATGGTATTATGATACATAGGAATTCTTCTGTCAGGAGGAAATATCGTGGATGAATTTTTGCAACTGATCGTATTGGTGAGCAAGCTCTTATGGGCAAAGGCTGCAGCTGGTTCTTTTGCACTGGGCGTGCTCATCGAAGTCTTGTTTCAAAATTTTTGGGTGCAATTTACAGCAGCGGTTCTCCTCGGAATGTTCGCGGTGAAAATGATTGAGCTTGCGATTCGATACTATTATTATCATAATTTTGTTCATAGAAAATTAAAAAACAGTCTCGGTTCGCCGGCGGATTTAGACCTTTTTCTGCAAACCTCGATGAAGCGGGAAATTTCCAGGGGACTGCTTCCGAACTTAAAGCATTTGCGCAGCCGATTGATTCAGATGCGGTCTACGGAACTGCGGCTGTTTCATACGTACTTGAGAACGAATACGAGAACAATGAAGAATGGAAAACCAGTCGGGTATGCCATCGGGATTCTGATCGGAATGTTTACCAGCTTTGCCATGGATATTCTTCATCTTGAAGGACTTTCGTTTTCACAGGAGAGTACAGTAAAAACCGTTTTGCTTCTGCTCGTATGGTTTGTGATTGCCCATTTGTGGATGAATAAACGAATTCGGGCCTTTGCTCAGTTGGACGGTATTGTTTTAACCTGTTTAAATGAAAAGCTTCACGATCCATTTGAACCGGATGAAGATCCGTCGGATGATCCGTATTTTGAAGAAAAAATATTGAAAGAGCATTCCTGAGAGGATGCTCTTTTATTTTGACACGTAGATGTTGTCCTTTATCCAAAACCGGTAAGGATACCGGGCAGCCTCTCCGGCATAGTCCACGTTGATGCGTGGGCCTGATAGTATATGTTCTTCAGTTATCGTCGTATCGCCTTTAATGTAAAGGTGCTTCGCATTGAGTTTAAGTCCGTAATCATTTAAAGTGATCCCCAACGCTTTACAAAGCTTTCCCGGACCGTTCGTGAGTTTTTTCAATTGTCCAGGCTTCCAGTCCCCATCATCTAACACTGGAATTTCGAATGAGCGGCGGCGCATCATTAAAGGGATGCCTTCTTTCGGTTCGAGTGCACGTATTAGTATGGCTTCCGGCTTATGGAGAGGGCCGGAAACGATATTAAAACAGGTGTGCATCCCGTAAATAAAGTAGACATAGACATAACCTGGCTCTGCATACATGATTTCGGTCCTTGGCGTTCGTCTGCCTCCAAATGAATGGGCAGCCATGTCTTCAGGCCCTAAATAGGCTTCTGTTTCTACAATGATGCCGGATGCAATCCCTTCGTCCGTTTCGTGAACCAGCTCCATTCCAAGCAAAGATTTAGCCAGTTCCAGGGTAGGGAGTTCAAAAAACTTCTCGTTCATAACCATCCTCCAATACAACTTACAAATTGATCTCTTTTTACTATTCCCTTATCTTTCATGGAAACGTGTCGGATGAACAGGATTATAATTGTCAGAATTTCGGGTATGTTTCAAGGAGGAAGTTAGAGAATAAGGGAGAATTCTATAGTGTAAAGACGGGAGGCGTTAAAGATGGATGGAAAAGTAAAGAAAACGGGCATCTATGAAAACCTTTCGAAACGACGCTATGAATACTGGTATGTAAGTAAATCAGGATTGAAGACAATGGTATCTTGGCTGTGCTGGAGTGCACCTCCGTCCGTAATAGAGGAATGGAGCAATTCGCAGGCCGAATAATGAAGTTCCCTTCACTTTGAAGGGACTTTTTTGTATCCTGCATGGAATGTAAAAGGAAAAACCTGGACAGAACTGTGTATAAAAACGAAAGGAAGCCTGTTCAATGATGAATGTTCCACAAGGACAATTGCGCCGGGCGGTAGAAAAAAGAAAACAGTTTCTTATCCAGAAGTTGCTGCATCATGGTTTTATTCTGCCGGAACACCGGCTCCTGCAGGAGTTTACATTATCTGAATTGGAAAGAGAATGGAGATCCGTGCAAGGAAAGGACAGCAACGTAAGTATGTAAACTCATTGGAAATTACCATATTTTAAGCACGGCGTTCCTCCCTTTATCCCTTTATAATAGATAGAGGGAGGGATTTTATGAATCATCTGAGCGTTGATGACAAACTGCTATTGGCCGATCTGGCGCTGTCTCAAAAGTATGCGAAAGAACTTGTACAGTCCGAATTAATGGAAATCGAACTCGGCTTAAGGGAAGCAGAAAATGACCGGGTAAAGAAACTGAACGACTTGCTTGTGATTTTACATAAAACAGGATATTAAATAAAAAATAACCCCAAGAACTGAACTGCACCCCAATTGTTAGACACAACTAACAATTGGAGGTGCAGTTTTTTGTGACTAAATATTCTTTAGACACTCAATGAGCCGCCATTCAGGCTTATTTAAATGGATCTTACAAAGATACGGCAAAACGTTATGGAGTAGACAGTACTCACTTATTACTATTGGGCAAAGCGAATGAATCGTCCTGACAAATACAGTAACGCAAAAGAAACCATCCAAAAGATCTTCTACGAGCATCAGGGACGATATGGCTATCGTCGTATTACCTTGGTATTGC